>NZWX01000004.1 GCA_002697625.1 Flavobacteriales bacterium | reverse complement strand
TATATTTAATCATAGTAAAATATCGTCTGAATATTAATTAATTGCTAAATTTGGTTATCAAAGAATCTGAATGTCTTAAAAAATTAATCTATAAAACACATTTATTTAACATTAACTTAACATTTAAACGAACTAATTCTAATTAAATTTGTCCGCAAATTAACTTCTAAAATATATAGAAAATGAAAAAATTATTTAGTTTAACATTAGTGTTTGCATTTACACTTTCAATTAATGCACAAGAAGGGAAACCTTTTGGAAAGGTATTTACAAACTTCAATCAGGATAATGATAAAAATGAATTTGAATTAAAAAGAGCTTATTTAGGTTACTCTTACAAGATTGATGACAATTTCTCTACAAAAATCACATTTGATGTAGGTAATAATGAATCTGGATCAGCTTATACAACATTCCTTAAAATTGCGTCTTTGACATGGAAACCAATGTCTAATGCCTCCATAAACATGGGTATGATTGGAGCTAAAAACTTTAAGTTCATGGAAAAATCATGGGGAAGAAGGTACATTGAAAAATCTGCACTAGACAAAGAAAAGTGGGCTAATTCAGCCGATTTGGGTGTTAGTTTAGACTATGAAGTTTTTGAAAATTTCACTATCGACGGTCAAATTTTAAATGGAGAAGGATACAAAAAAACTCAAGATGCTGATGGTTTAATGAGAGTAGGATTTGGAGGAACTTATAAACTATCCAGTTTTTCAATTAGATTATTTAGAGACATAAAGAGCTGTGCTTGTAGTGATATAGATCAAGAAATAACTACAGCATCAATTTCATATTCAAACAACGGATTAAATCTTGGTTTTGAAACTGACATGATGGCGAACTCTAACAATATTGAAAATGATGACAGAGAAATAATGTCAGTATATGGCTCTTACAAATTATCTGAAAGATATACTTTATTTGGAAGATATGATGACTATACATCAGAAGGATCTTGGGATGAAGACGGTACTTACGCTATAGCTGGTGTTGAAGCTCAACTAACTAAAGGTGTCAAAGCAGCTGTAAATATTAGACAAACAACAAATGAAAATGATGTAAAGGACAACGCTTTATATCTAAACTTAGAATATAAATTTTAATTAATAACATTTGGTTAACATTAAATTAATATTCTTCAAATAATGAATGATTACGTTTGTCAAAAAATTATAATAAATTAAAAATGAAAAAAATGAAAAAATTATTATTGTCCCTAACAACTTTATTTTTGATGAGTTGTGGAGGAGGAACAGAAACAGAAACATCTTCAGAGCTATTATCTGGTGACGTAAAAATTGATGGATCTTCAACTGTGTACCCAATCACAGAGGCTATTGCTGAAGAATTCAGAGCAGTTCAACCAAATGTAAAAGTTACTGTAGGAGTATCAGGAACAGGCGGTGGATTTAAGAAATTTAGTAGAGGTGAAACATCAATTTCTAACGCTTCTAGACCAATTAAAGACTCAGAAGCTACCGCTTGTAATGAAAACAATATATCCTATGTTGGATTATCTGTTGCTTATGATGGACTAGCTGTCCTTGTAAATCCAGAAAATACCTGGGTTGATTATTTTACAGTAGAGGAATTGGAAAAAATTTGGAACCCTGAAGCTCAAGGAAAAATAATGTACTGGAATCAAATAAGAGAGGAATGGCCTAATGAAGAACTTAGACTTTTTGGTCCTGGGACAGCTTCTGGTACATATGACTATTTCGCAGAAGCAATCTGTGGAAAGAAAGTTGGAACAAGAGGAGACTATACAGCATCAGAAGATGATCATGTATTAGTTCAAGGAATAGCTGGAGATAAATATGGTCTAGGTTTCTTTGGATTAGCTTATTACGAAGAAAACAAAGATAAATTAAAACTAGTTGGAGTTGATAATGGAAATGGATCAGTTTCTCCTTCAATGGAAACAGTCTCTAATGGAACATACGCTCCTCTTTCTAGACCTATATTTATCTACGCAAATAACACTGCGAAAGACAGAAAAGAGGTTAAGGAATTTGTGGAATTTTATTTAAATAATGCTGGAGCACTTGTAGAAGATGTAGGATATATCCCTCTTCAACCAAAAGAATACGAGATTGAAAAAGCAAAATTCAAAAGTTTTATAACCAAATAAATATTCTTCATAATAATTAAATATTATTTCATAATATTTGTATGTTTGTATGTTTGTTAAAACCACACTTTAAGTGTGGTTTTAGCTTTTAGAAAATAAGAGTGACGCAAGAAAAATTTATAGAATTTATTTTAAAACTGTCAGCAATTGTTACTATTTTAACAACTATTGGCATTTTATATGTTTTGCTATCTGAAAGCATCTCATTTTTCAAAGAAGTTTCAATAATTGAATTCTTAACAAATAAAGAATGGACACCATTGTTTGTGAAGAAAAACTTCGGAATACTACCGCTTGTTACTGGGACTTTATTAACTACTTTCATTGCTGTATCCGTCGCTCTTCCTGTAGGAATTACAATTGCAATATATTTAAGCGAGTATGCAAACAAAAAATTCAAAAAAATAACAAAACCACTCTTAGAAATACTAGCTGCTGTACCAACCGTAGTATATGGTTTTTTTGCTTTAGCGGTTGTTACTCCATTTTTACAATCTTTTATTCCAAATCTTTCAGGTTTTAATTCTTTGTCTGCTGGTATTGTAATGGGGATTATGATTATTCCTTATGTTAGTTCTCTAAGTGAAGATGCGTTAAGTGCGGTTCCAAAATCATTAAGAAATGCTTCCTATGGGATGGGAGCAACAAGATTACAAACATCATTTCGTGTTATGGTGCCAGCAGCTTCTTCTGGGATTATCGTTTCTGTAATATTAGCATTTTCCAGAGCAATTGGTGAAACAATGATCGTAGCAATTGCAGCTGGTCAACAACCAAGATTAACAGTTGACCCTACTGTTCCTATTTCGACAATTACAGCCTATATTGTTCAAGTAGCTAAAGGAGATGTGCCACACAATTCACTAGAATATAAAACTATCTTTGCGGCCGGGATATCCTTGTTTATATTAACATTTTTATTAAACAATATTTCATTTTATATAAGAAAAAAATTCCGAGAACAATATGACTAACAGCACTAAAAATAGAATCAAGGATAGAATTTTTAATTTTATCGGAATATTCGCTACACTAATTGGAATTATAATACTTGGATTCTTTATTGGAAGCATTCTTTATGATGGATTAACAAGAATTGATTGGGATTTTCTAAATTCACTTCCATCTAGAAAAGCTGAGAAAGCAGGGATTCTTACAGCTTGGAGTGGTTCACTTTGGATTGTGATCTTTACATTTCTTGTAGTTGTTCCGTTGGGAATTGCTGCAGGAATTTATTTAGAAGAATATGGGGATAAAAGTAAATTGTCTTCTCTTCTGGAGGTAAATATATCAAATTTAGCCGGTGTTCCCTCAGTAATATATGGTCTGTTAGGTCTTGAGATTTTTGTAAGACTAATGAATCTCGGTAGTAGTATATTAGCGGGTAGTTTTACCTTAGCGTTATTGGTACTTCCAATAATAATTGTAGCTACAAGAGAGGCTCTAAAAGCTGTACCTCCTTCTATTAGAGCGGCCTCTTACGGACTTGGAGCAACTAAATGGCAAACGGTGTGGTATCAGATACTACCCGCTGCAGGTGGAGGTATTCTCACAGGAGTAATCTTAGCCATTTCAAGAGCGGTTGGAGAAACAGCCCCTCTAATTGTAATTGGCGCGTTGGCTTATGTACCTTTCACCCCATCTTCACCAATGGACGAATTCACCGTGTTACCAATTCAAATTTTTAATTGGATCTCTCGTCCACAACACGAATTTACAATAAATGCAGCTGCGGCAATAATCATTCTATTAATTATTACATTCATAATGAATGGTATAGCTGTGTATTTCAGGAACAAATGGCAAAAAAAAATAAACTGGTAGAATGAAAACAAAAATTGAAGCAAAAAATATTGATGTATTTTATGGAGATTTTCAAGCTCTTAGAAATATTAATATGCAATTTGAAGAGAATGCTGTTACCGCTCTTATTGGGCCATCTGGATGTGGAAAATCAACATATCTACGTCTATTTAATAGAATGAATGACTATATTGATAGTTTCAATATGAATGGCGAAATAGTTATTGACGGTAAAAACATCTACGAAAAAAATGTTTTAGTTGATGAACTAAGAAAAGGTATAGGAATGGTTTTTCAAAAACCTAATCCATTTCCAAAGTCCATATTTGAAAATGTTTCGTATGGATTAAAAATACAAGGAATCAAGGATAAAGATTTTTTAAATAGGAGAGTAAGAAAAGCTTTAGAACAATCCGCATTGTGGGATGAAGTAAAAAATGATCTTGACAAATCGGCCTTGGCTCTAAGTGGTGGTCAGCAACAAAGACTTTGTATAGCAAGAACCTTAGCGGTTGAGCCTAAAATTTTATTAATGGACGAACCTACTTCTGCACTAGATCCAATTGCAACTGCAAAAGTTGAAGAGTTAATTCATCAATTAAAAGAAAAATATACAATTATCATAGTAACTCATAATATGCAACAAGCTAGTAGAATTTCAGACTTCACTGCCTTTTTCTATATGGGTGATCTTATTGAATATGACAAAACTGATACTATTTTTACAAAACCCAAAAATGAAAGGACTCAAAATTATATTACTGGAAGATTTGGATAAAATTAACTAAAATGAATAATTTAGAAAAAGAAATAAACTCTTTAAAAAAAGAATTACTAAACATGTTTCTGCTGGTAGAAAGCCAATGGAAAAAAAGTGCAATTGCAATTTTAGAATTTGATCAAGACATAGCTGAAGAAATATCTTCAATAGAAAATAGAGTTAATGCGCTTGAAATAACTATTGACAAAAAATGCGAAAATATATTAGCTCTATTATCTCCAGTAGCTATTGATCTAAGATTCGTTTTGTCAACATATAAAATAAATCATGAATTAGAAAGAGTAGCTGATATTGCAGAAAGTATTGCAAACTATGTAGCAAATAATGAAGAGGCCTATCCGAAAGAAGTTTTAGAAAACCTTCAAGTGAATGATATGCTGAATGAATTTAATTCAATGATTGACGATATCATTGAATCATTTGAAGAAGAAGATACAAAGATTGCTAGAAAAATATTCAAAAAAGATAAAAGACTTAATGAGTATAATAAAAATGCCGGAAAATCTATCATTAAATTTTTTGACAAATATAATCGTGAAAATTTAATGTATTTACTATCATCTATAAGAAAAATAGAGAGAGCTGGTGATTCATTAAAGAATATTGGTGAAGAAATTATTTTCCATCTAGAAGCAAAGGTAATTAAACACAAAGAAAAAAAGACTTAACAACTATCTTTCGATGTTATGATGACGGATTTACCAAAGTCATTTGCAGAAGGATTTGCAAAGTTTTTCGACAAACTAGGTTTCTAGTCTACTGAACTACAAATTATATTAAATTAAACGACACAATAATTGTGTCGTTTTTTTATAATATTTTTGCTAAGTGGATAAAATCATTGATAAAATATTTAACATACAAAATAATGATGAATTTGAAAGGATTTGCTTACAGTTATTTGAGTTTCAGATGGATTACAATCCTATTTATTCTGCTTACTCTGAAATAATATTAAAAGGGAAAAATCCTAATAAATTAACAGACATTCCTTTTTTACCAATCTCTTTTTTCAAAGAAGAACAAATTATATGTCAAGGTCAAAAAATTGAAGAAATCTTTTTAAGTAGTGGGACAACAGGAAATCAAAGCAAACATCTAATATCAGATTTAAATATCTACAAATCTAGTTTTCATAAGGCATTTCAACTATTTTATGGAGATGTACAAGATTATTGCATACTATCTCTTCTGCCAAACTACAGAGAAAGAGATGCATCCTCTTTAATATATATGGTAGATGACCTAATAAAATCAAGTAAACATTCAAAAAGTGGATTCTATCTAAATGACTATAAAAGACTTTCTGAAACAATATCCGAATTAGAAGAAAATGGGCAAAAAACAATCTTATTTGGAGTAAGTTATGCATTATTAGATTTAGCAAATCAGTTTCCTCAACAACTAAAAAACACTGTTATAATGGAAACGGGAGGAACAAAAGGAAAACAAAAAGAATACTTAAAAGAAGAACTCCATAAATTATTAAAATCTGCATTTGAATTAGATAACATACATTCTGAATACGGGATGACCGAATTACTTTCGCAAAGCTATTCGAAAGGAGATGGAATTTTTTATAGTCCACCATGGAAAAAGGTGTTGATTAGAGATGTAAATGATCCATTATCTATAGTTGGGAACAATGCTTCTGGTGGGATGAATATAATAGATTTAGCTAATATTTATTCTTGTCCGTTTATTGCTACACAAGATTTAGGGAAAACTAAAGAAGATGGGTCATTCTCTGTTTTAGGAAGATTTGACAATTCAGATGTAAGAGGATGTAATTTGCTTATTCAATGAAAATAAGAAAAGCTAAAATATCGGACCTAAACGAGATTATGAATATGTACAATTCCTGCGTTGCAGGGATGATGAAAAATGGTATTGATCAATGGGATGAAACATATCCAAATATAGAGGTAATTACTAAAGATATAACAGCACAAACCTATTATATTATAGAAATTGATGGGGAAATAATAGGAGGAATTAATATTGATAAACTTCAGGACAAAACTTATTTGGATATAAATTGGGAAGATAAATCAAATTCTTTTTTGGTAGTGCACCGATTAGCAGTGAAAGAGGAGTTTTGGAATAACAAGATTGGAAAATATTTAATGATATTTACTGAAAAACTGGTAATTGAAAATGGACTTAATTCTATTCGATTAGACACCTATTCAGGAAACCCTAAAGCTATGAATTTTTATCGCAAATTAGGATATGAAGAACTTGGTACAATTGATTTAAAACCTAACAAAGATAAATATCACTGTTTTGAAAAAATTATAAAATAATCATCTTTTATTTTTAAATATGATTTTATGAAAAAAGATATTAAAACCACTCCGTACTTAATGGTACTTGGAATCACACAAGATACCGGATATCCTCAAATTAATTGTAGTGAAAGTTGTTGTGAATTAGCATGGGACAAAACAGAACTTAAGAAAATGGTAACCTCTCTAGCGATTGTTGACCCCATAAGTAATCAGCAGTGGATTTTAGATGCAACACCAAATATTACAGAACAACTACATCTCTTGAATAAAACCTCAGGAATGAAAAATCTTGAAGGTATATTTATAACACACGCTCACATTGGTCATTATACTGGGCTAATGTATTTTGGTAAAGAAGGAATGAATACATCAAAAACACCTGTATTTGTTATGCCTAAAATGAAGAAATTCATAGAGGGAAACGCACCATGGTCTCAATTAGTTAACTCAAAAAATATATCATTAAATCTAATGAAAAACGAATCATTTATTCAATTAAATGAGCGGATTCGAATAACTCCTTTTTTAGTGCCTCATAGAGACGATTATTCTGAAACAGTAGGTTTTAAAATACAAACAAAATCAAAGAGCTCTATTTTTATACCAGACATTGATAAATGGGAAATTTGGAACAAAGATATAATATCAATAGTGAAAGAGTCTGATTACGCTTTTTTAGATGCTACTTTTTACAAAAATGGGGAGCTTAACAGAGATATGAGTCAGATTCCACATCCATTGGTCGAAGAAAGCATGGAATTATTTTCTAAACTATCAAATCGTAATAAAAAGAAGATATATTTTATTCATATGAACCATACAAATCCATTATTAATAGATAATAGTAAGGAAAAAAATAAAGTTTATGATAATGGATTTAATATAGCTGTCCAAGGATCTTGTTTATTTCTCTAACAAATAAATTTTATAACTTCATCATAAAAAAGATCTGGTTTCTCAGCATGTAACCAATGGCCTGCTCCTTCAATTGTTGAAATACTAAAATTAGTAAAATGTTTTTTAATTATAATTTCATCTTCTGATGTTACATAATTAGAGT
Source organism: Flavobacteriales bacterium (assembly GCA_002697625.1). GTDB lineage: Bacteria > Bacteroidota > Bacteroidia > Flavobacteriales > BACL11. The sequence goes on along the minus strand of NZWX01000004.1, from coordinate 3,297 downwards.
CACCTCCTCTAATAAAAAGTGTAGGCACATTACATTTAGAATTGATAAACTCTGCTTCCTGTATATTACTAACCTTTTCTAATAGAACATCAATATTAAATCTCCAACCAAATTTGTTATGCTCATTTCTAAAAAGATTTTTCATTAAAAATAGTCTCATTCCCCTATTCTCAAATGTCTCTGCAAGTATTTCTTCTATATCTTCCCTTCTTTCAAAATCTTCTAGCGGAAGACGATATAGTATTTTTAATAAGTTTTCATGGAAATTTGTATTATATCTTCTCGGAGAAATATCTACAATTAAAAGTTTTTCTAATATTTCAGCATGCGTAAAAGCAAGTTTCATAGCGACTTTCCCTCCAAGAGAGTGACCAATAACTAAAGGTTTTTTAAGATTATAATCCTCAATGTATTCAATCAAATCTTCACACATTACATCATAATTAAATTCTGTTGAGTGCGGAGATCGTCCATGATTTCTTAGATCAATTAGATGCACCTTGAAGTGCTTGGAAAATTTTCTACCTAATGTACTCCAATTATCACTCATACCAAACAAACCATGAATTACAATTAAATCCTGCCCTTTATCCCCATATTTTTTCGAATGTAATTTCATTTACAATAGTCTTTTATACATTTGTATTGCATTTTCTAATCCCAAATAAAGCGCATCGCTAATAAGTGCATGCCCAATAGAAACCTCATCCAAATTAGGAATTTCTTTAGCAAAATATGCCAGATTCTCTAAACTCAAATCGTGCCCTGCATTTATCCCAAGGCCTAATTCTGTTGCTTTTTTTGCAGATTCAATATAAGGAGCTATTGCCTTTTCTTTGTTTTTGTTATATCCTAAAGCATAATCTTCTGTATAGAGTTCTATCCTATCTGTCCCACAATTTATCGCTCCTTGAATCATATCTAATCTAGGATTTACAAAAATTGAAGTTCTTATTCCAGCCTCTTTAAAAATACTAATAACTTCTCTCAAATAGTCCTGAAATTTGATCGTGTCCCAACCTGCACAAGAAGTCAATACATTTGGCCCATCTGGAACCAATGTTACTTGATCTGGTTCTATTTCCAACACCATTTTTATAAAATCTTCTGAAGGGTATCCCTCTATATTATATTCTGTATTAATGATAGGTTTTATGTCGTATACATCCTTTTTAGTAATGTGTCTTTCATCTGTTCTAGGATGTATAGTTATTCCATCTGCACCGAACTTCTGACAATTGATAGCTGCTTCTAATACATTTGGAGTATTCCCTCCTCTAGCATTTCTTATAGTAGCTATCTTATTTATGTTTACACTTAGTTTTTTCATAATGCAAAAGTATAAAATTGTATGTTTGCCCTATGCAAGCACATAGACTTATTTCTTCTACCATACAAGGTATTCATCCTGATGAAGATGGAAACAGAGCTTTAGAATTAATGGATTTATATAGAGTTAATCATTTAGCGGTGGTAAAAAACAACTTTTATTTGGGTGTAATATCAGATAAAGAAATAATGAATTGGTCCTCTAAAGCAGAATATATTGAAGAGCATTTGCCGAATCTTGCTTCTCCGCATGTACTACATAGTCAACATTTATTTGATATTATTGAGGTGTTAGAAAAAAACAACTTGTCAGTTGTTCCTGTACTAGATAACGAACAACAATATCAAGGAGTGATAACCAATAGAAAATTATTATATACTATTGCAAATTCAGCGGCCATACAATCTATTGGTGGTGTTATTGTTTTACAAATGAACAATAACGATTACTCCATGACAGAAATTGCAAATATTATAGAAAGTAATGATACTAAAATACTAAGTTCTTATGTTATCTCTAAAAAAGATTCTACAAAAATGGAACTAACAATAAAACTAAATAAAACAGATATTACTGCAATAATAAAAGATTTAGAAAGATACGAATATAATGTAAAAGCCTCGTACAAAGAAGAGGATCCTAATACCGATTTTGTGGAAAGGTACGAGCAATTAATGAGATTTTTGAATCCTTAATCTAATTATAAATATATTTGTAAAATATTTAAGATAATAAATAATGAAAATAGCCCTTTTTGGAAATGAATTTTCGTCAACTTATATTAAGTATATAAAACACTTAATCCAAAAGTTAGAAATCGAAAATATTGAGATCGTTGTTCATCAGCAGTTTTATGATTTCTTACAAGATTCTATCGATTTTTCTGATAATGTTAATACATTTGAAAGAATAACTTCAGAGGATAATATCAATTATCTATTTTCGATTGGAGGGGATGGAACTCTTCTTAGAGCGGTAACTTATGTTAGAGAAAGTAACATTCCAATTATGGGAATCAATACCGGTAGACTAGGTTTTATATCAAGCATATCTACCGAACAAATTGATGTAGCTGTAGATAATGTTCTTAATGGTGAATATAAAATAAGAAACAGAACTGTTTTACAATTAGAAACAGAAAATAATTTATTTGGAACCACTAATTTTGCATTAAATGAGGTAGCAATTGTAAAAAAAGATACGTCTTCCATGATTAGAATTGATGCGTTTATAGATGATGAATTTCTAAATTCTTATTGGGCGGACGGACTACTGATTTCTACTCCAACTGGTTCTACCGGATATTCTTTAAGTTGTGGAGGTCCTATTATTTTACCAGGAACTGAAAATGTAATTATAACTCCTATTGCTCCACATAATTTGAATGTTCGTCCTATAATAGTTAATGAGAAAAGCACAATTCGGTTAAAGGTGGAAGATAGAGATCAACTTGCTCTTGTTTCATTAGATTCAAGGTCAAGAGCCTTCGATTCGTCATTAGAACTTATTGTCCGAAAAGCAAACTTTAAGATAAACCTTATTGAACCGAAAGATAATTCTTTCATTACCACAATCAGAACAAAATTAATGTGGGGGTCTGATAAAAGAAATTAATAAGTAGTTATAAAAGTTCATTTTCAGTATATTTGCAACTATATTTTTAAAATTATGAAGAATACATCCTTAAAAGACATTATAACTAGGTGGAAAAATATTGTTTTGTCTATTATTTTCTTGATTGTTTCTAATGCTAATGCTAATGCTCAATATGAACCAAATCAAGAATTTTTTGCATAGGTTCATGTAGATCAACATCGACCTTAACAAAATAATGTTTAATAATGTTGATGCAGATAGACCCAAACCCAAATATACAAAGAAAGTAATTTCTAATGTCTTGAAAAAAAATTTGAATATTAAAATCAATATCATATACTTGCGGAATGCTGTTCAGTAGCTATGACTTT
>NZWX01000003.1 GCA_002697625.1 Flavobacteriales bacterium | reverse complement strand
TGTTTTTTATATTCTTCAACAATAAAATTACGATTTCTCTTCCATGTATCAATTCTTGATACTGCGATTACTAATTCTTTTGCAGTCTTTGCTGCATTTTGAGAAAAACAAGCTTTGACTACTTGTTCTTTTTTTTTTAGATTTCTAATCCAATAAAACTCCCATGGCTGTAGATTAGATGAGTTTGGTGCTTGCAGTGATGCTTTTAAACATTTTCTCATCACATCTTCAGGTACTTCAGTATTAGTAAACTTTCTCACTGATCTTCTCTTGTAAACTGCTTCAAAAAAATCCATATGTATTTGATATTAAATTATTCTGTAAAAATACAAAACCCACTCAATTCAGTGGGTTTATTTTTGGTGGACCTCTCCGTCCTAATTTTGAACTTTTTTAACTTGCTTTTAAGTATCAAAAGATAGATAGAACCAACATTGCAATATCTGGCACCGCACTTTCAACACTAAATTTTCTAATTATTGATTATAATATTACTTAATTTTGCCACAATACAAAATTGTATGACAAGTATAAATCTATAAAATTATATTTAAAAAAATATGTCCAAAAAAATAATTATCATAGGTTCAGGAATTGCTGGATTAGCAAGTGCAATTAGATTGTCCACTCATGGTTATTCCGTGGTAGTTTTTGAGTCCAACAATTATATTGGAGGAAAAATTTCTGAAATAAATAAAAATGGATATAGATTTGATACTGGTCCTTCTCTTTTTACTATGCCTAAATTAATTGATGAATTAGTCAAAATTGGATATAAAAATCCTGAGAAAAAATTTGATTACAAAAAAATTGACACTACATGTAGTTACTTTTTTGATGATGGTGTTATTTTAAATGCTTACTCGCAAAATAAAAGATTTATTGATGAGGTATCAAATAAACTTGATGTTGATTCAAAAATAACTCGTAAATATTTAGACTATGTAGCATTTTTATTCAAATCAACTAATAAAATATTTATTGAAAAATCTTTGCATAAATTATCAACATATCTTTCTGTTAAAACATTGTTTTCCTTTTTAAAAATACCCTTTTTGAGTATATTTAAATCGATGAATAAGACAAATACCCAGAGATTAAAAAACCCGAAGCTAATTAAAATTTTTAATCGATACGCCACTTATAATGGTTCTAATCCATTTGTAGCCCCTGGTATATTAAATGTTATTTCTCATTTAGAGCTTAATGAAGGAGTTTTTTTGCCAAATAGAGGAATGAGATCGATAGTAGATTGTCTTTATGAAATTTGTATTAAAAATGGTGTTGTTTTTAAGCTTGGTTCCAAAGTTGATAAAATTGATTTTCTAGATAATAAAGTTAATGGTGTTTATTCAAATAAAGAGTACTATTCTGCTGATATTATTATTTCCAATATTGATATTCACTATGTGTATAATCATCTCTTAAATAAGCCTCATTATTTAAGTAGGCACACAAAGAATAACCGATCATCTTCAGCAATTATTTTTTATTGGGGAATAAAAAGAACATTTGAAAAGCTATCACTTCATAATATTTTGTTTGCTAGAGATTATGAAATGGAATTTAATGAGATTAAAAGCTCTCAAAATATACAGAGTGATCCTACTGTTTATATTAATATAACATCTAAGCATATAGCCACAGATGCGCCAAAAAACTCAGAAAACTGGTTTGTAATGATTAATGTTTCTCATAATAAAGGTCAAAACTGGGATTTATTAGTGAAAAATGCTAGAGAAAAAATCATAAAGAAAATTAATAGTTTTTTAAATACTGATATTGAAAAATTTATTGAATATGAAGAATATATGGATCCAACTAGCATTGAATTTAAGACAGGTTCTTATCAGGGTTCTTTATATGGTTCTTCTTCCAATGATAGAATGTCTGCTTTTTTGAGACATCCAAACTTTACAAATAAAATAAAAAATTTATATTTCTGTGGTGGTACTGTTCATCCAGGTGGTGGTATTCCTTTAGCTCTAAATTCTGCAAAAATTGTTGCAAAAGAAATTATTTCTAATGAAAAAAAATAAGGACATAGTTGGGTTCTTTATAATTGTATTACATATAGCTGGCGCTATAGGTTTGTCAACTGAATACTCAAGTAATCTTTTTTTGTCTCTTGTGCCATATAATCTGATTTTAACATTCTTATTATGTTTTTTTTACGTGTCATTTAAAAAATATTACACACCTATTTTTTTGATAGTTTTAATTGGTTTTTTCATTGAAGTTATTGGTGTAAAAACAGGCAGTTTGTTTGGTGCATATTCTTATGGTGATACTTTAGGTTTTAAAATTTTAGAAGTTCCATTTGTTATTGGTTTAAATTGGTTAATACTTTGTTTGTCAATATTTAGTTTGTTTTCTGTTGTTTTTAAAAATAAATTTTTATTGCTTTTATTTTCTTCTATTTCGATGGTTTCGTTGGATTTTATAATTGAGCCAGTGGCAATAGAGTATTCTTTTTGGTCTTGGTCTGATATCTCTATTCCTATTCAAAATTATATTATGTGGTTTTTTATAAGTTTAGTAATGCATTATATATTATTAAAATATAGAATCAATGTTCATTACAAGCTTGGAGTCTATGTTGTTTTATCACAATTATTTTTCTTCAGTTATTTACTTATATTTATTTAAAAAATAACTCGTTACTCTAAGAATCAAATTAATTTTTTAACTTGGGTATACTTAGTAATAGTATTATATAATTTTTATATTATGAAAGAATAAGATTAGGTATTAACACTAAAAATTTTAAAGAACTCAGTAAATTTCGGATTTTATAGATAGAGTAAATAGAGTGTAGGTTGTAATCCTGCTACCCCGACTTTTTTCTTTTATATTTTTTGTATTATTGTAGTATGAAAAAATTACTATTAATTTTACTATGTGTGCCTTTGATTGGTGTTGGTCAAGAAATTGGTCTAGGATTTCAAACCTCACCAACAAGCGCTCCTGGCTTATCTTTAAAATACAAGCCAAATGAATACAACTCTATTCAAGCAGTAATTGTCTATATGAAAAGTATGTCTCAAGAAAATTACAACATAATATATAAGAAATATCTTGATGAAAATTCATACAATTTAATGAGCATGTCGTATATTGATTATCAACTGTTTTTTTCTGCTTTAATTGGGTATTATAAGTTTGGTTTTTATGACACATACTCTCAAACTACTATATTGGAAGGAGATAGTAAAATTGGATACGCTTTAGGGGCTGGACTTGAATATAATTTTGAAAGTATACAAAAATTAAAGTTTGATTTTGGTATTGGACTCTCTAATATATCTTTGTTTGAAAATTTATCTAGTTTAAATAACACACTATACGGAACAAATAATAATTCTCAATCAATATATTTTACTTATAGTTTTGGTATACATTATTATCTAGGTAATTAAGGTCTATTGATTATCGGTGCAAAAAGCGGAGCAATTTTTAGTTTAAAAGCTTGCTGTAATCATGTAAATAGAGTGTAGGTTGTAATCCTGCTACCCCGAATTGACCTTTCTGTAGTTTAAACAGAATAAATTCTTTTATTTCATTAATACCTTAATCTCTTTTTTGCATTTTTTCCAAAAAGCATAGAAAGAGGAGTGGTATCCTTTTATAGAAAACATCCAGTCTCTAGATTCTTGAATTCCATTGTAGTTATAATTTAAAGGGTGTTCTTTAAATATAATTTTTTGGTGATTATAATTATTTTGAAGTTCATGAAACTCACCAACAAATAATTGGATATTAGGTATATTTTCTTTAGATAAAGCAATCATGAAATCTATAGTCTTCTGAGCAATAGGGTATTTAGAAAAAATAGAGGGTTCTAGTAGCAGAATTCTATTTGCATCAATATTTCTCTTCCAATTAGGATCAATATTATAGAAATTATATAGTAAGGTTGGTGCTTGTTTATTAAAATCTATTGCTTGTTGTTTTGGTAGAGGTGTTTTTAATTTTAGAAGGGACGTTTCTAGTAGAATTTCAGGGGTTTCAATTCTAGATATTTCTTCATATGAAACATCTAGAAATGTATTTTTTTGATTTGTAAAACAATATTTATTTATGTTGTCTTGGTTTACAAAATATTTTTTATGTGCATTTGTTCCTGCTACCCATTGCCAGCTTAATGCATTGCTTGCCCAATCTGCGTCAAGTAAATGATAATACATCCATTTAGCAGGGATTTTCCAATGACTTTGTCCAATATTACAGATAATTGAAGCAATGTACATCCTAAGATGGTTATGGATATAGCCTGTTTTATAGAATTTCTTTATTGCTGTATCGATAGCATGAATTCCAGTGTTACCTTTATTAATGACAGTAGGAATAGAATGGTTTGAAACTGGATATTGTTGATGTTTTATGTCTTGATTAATTGCCTCTCCTTTTGAATTCCATATTTGTTGCCAATAGTCTCTCCATGCTAATTCTTGAATAAATTTTTCAATCTTTTCAGGTGGGTATCCTCTATTGATTATTTCTGTAAATATAAATTTTGTTGAAACTACTCCTCTTGAGATATATGGAGAAAGATAGCTAACAGCTCCATTAATATAGTTTCGTGTTGTCCCATATCTAATTGGATCTATATAACGAATACGTTGAAGAATCTCTGAATAAGATGTCGGGAATATAGAAACCTCTTGATTAAATAATTCCATTTAACGCTTACTTATCTTATTTCCAGTTATTTCTTTTTGTCTCGAGCATTTAAAACGTGTTATTTCTGGATTTCTTTTTTTTAAGTGTTTTAGACTGACTCTACTATTTACGCGTTTTCTCCATCGCTTAAAGCTAGACACTTTTAAATTTTTCCTCATAATATGTATAACTCCACTTTCAGATAATCCAAATTGGTATAGAATAGCTTCAAATGGAGTTCTGTCTTCCCAAGCCATTTCTATTATTCTATCAATATCACGTTCATTATAGGTCATCTCATATCTTTTGTTACAAAGATACAATTATAAACCTTGTGTATAACTTTTATTAAAAAAAGTTATACAATTAATATTTTTTTGTAATTTTGCAGTATTATTAATCAAAAAATATCTGGATTAAACCTTATAAAATTTATTAAACTATTGGCACCTTTTACATTTCTTTCTGTGTTTTTATTTGTTCTATTTATTTTAATTTCTAATTTTTATAATATTGATATCTCATTGTTATTATTTTCAATAATTAGTATCTCTGTTATAACACTCCCTCATTCAATATCAATGACAAATTTTTACGATAAAATTAATTTTAAATAGAACTATAAAATGTTACTTGAAGTACTTCAAAAAGATTTTGATATAAATGATATCGTTAATGATATTTGTGGTAAAGAATACACAATTCTCAATAGAATTCTTGAAAATAATTATGCATCATGTCGATATAAATTATTACAAATAAAGCCTGCAAAATTTAATATTGATTTAGAGTGTTATACTGAAAGCGTTTATCTAAATTTTGATTTAAGAAACAATGGAATTGTATTTTATTTTAGATTTAGAAACACTGAATATGTTGAGTTTTGTAAATTTAATCAATTCTCATTTCAATCAAATGATAATTCTTTTATAATACAAACTGACCAAAATATTTACGATTTCCAAATTTTGGATAAATTAAATCACAAAAAATTTCTTATTAAACTTTATAGATTCATAATTGCATCTAAAAAATAAAATGAAAAGACCCTGGAATCGTACAAACTCTAATGTTTATAGTTTAATGACTTCATGTGAGAAAGCAAGTTACAATATGAATATCTGTACTTATGTCTCTGTTGTTAACATTAAACCAAAAATATATTTAATTTCGATAGACAAGAGTACTTTAACATTTAAAAATTTAACTAATAACCCAGTTAGTATTGTTTTGCAGTCATTAAGTTTTAAAAACATTAAACTAGTCAAATTACTAGGTAAAAAGTCAGGTTTTACTTACAATAAACAAAAAACTCTTGAGAATAGAAAGTTAACTTCTCTTTGGAAAGGACATAATGTTTTAAATGATTGTTCTTTTTTACTTGAACTTCATAAATTAAAAAAAATACATGAAATGCATGACCATTGTATATTTACATTTGAGATCAAATCATTTAAAAACTTTTCTCATGATTTTTTATCATTTCAAAGTTTAATAGAAAATAACATTATTTTATGATTTTAAATTATAATAATAATTATTTTAGAAATTAACTTTTTACTCATAAAATCACATAAAATTTCTTAAGTTTGTTTTAGTAGATTGATTAGCTACCCCGACTTTTTTCTCTACAAAATTTCCCATAAATTTCTGTATTATTGTAGTATGAAAAAGTTAATATTTATATTTTTTCCACTTTTTGCATTTTCACAAGGACAAGATGATGTTTTTAGATATATTGATGAATTTAAAAAAAATCCTAAAATATTATATACAGATTTGTCTAGGGAATATATTTATGAAGGACATACATTGTTTTTGCCAAGAATTTCTGATAAACAATATGACTTATTATATGATTATATCGTTACTTCAGAAGTAAGTGATTGGCATATCTCATGGAGAGGAGTTAATCTGTATTTTAATGGACATTGTATTCTAGGAGATTGTATTTGGGGCAAAAGAGTTTATTTTAATGAAGACTTATTAATAAATTCTGCATTTAAAGACAGTATTGATAGAAATTTAGTTGAGATATATGCAAAACGATCGGAGAATTATAAACACATAATTAATGACAGGTTTCTTATAGAAGGTAGTAAGCCTCCAAAATATTTTGAAGATGAAAGTTATAAGTATCTAATTGATTATAATTATCAGAGACAAGAGTATAAATTAGGTGTTTGGCACTTAGAGGATAATTTTTCAGATAATCCTATTAAAATTTGTTTTAATGGAAAATATAAGAGAGATGGACAATTAGGAGCTTTCAGTATTAATTTTTATGACATAGATATTTTAAGTTCAAACACTATTACATTTATGTCATTTTATGACGGTAGTTCAATGGGAGGTGAAGTTACTTATGTTTTGTCAGTTTGGCAAGAAGATTTTCAAAATATAGATTTTAGTTTTATTCCATCAGATGCTCGTGTCAAAAAATTAATTAGAGTATTAAATTATTTTTAAAATTAAGAAAATGAAAAAAATATTATTTTTGTTAATGTTCTGTCCATTTTTTGTGTATACTCAAAATACTTTTCTTAAACGTAATATTGATACTAAGTGGATTAATGGAGAAAATGAACTTAGTTTCTTAGAAAAGATAGACCCAAACTCTTATAAAGCAGTATCTAGTAATTCATTCATTTTCTTTATTAACTTAGATAAAGATGTATATAGTATTGAGGAGTTAGAAAGAGAAAGACTGTTAAATTGCTGTATGTGTTCATACACAGCTATTATTTTAAATACTAAGGATACTCTACAAATAGAAAAAGGACAAACAGACGATTTTGGTAATAGTGATATTGTTACTAATACTTTTTATATTCAAGAAAATCAATTAGTACAAGTAAAGGTCATAGACAATGAATCTCCCATAGTGACTATTTGGTCGCAAGTATCTTCTGAAATAGATAATATAAAATTTAAAAATAAAAGGTATTACTCAAATTCATTTACTCCCTTATTATTTAGAGAAGAGCCCAAAGTGAATAGCAAAATATTAAGTAAAATAAAATATGGAGAGGAGGTAACTATAAATGATGTTCCATTAACAAAACATGATTTAAAATTTGATTTTTCAACAAATTTTCGTACTAAACATAAAAATATTACCTATCAGGAACATATTATACAGTCATATTATGTTAAGGCTAATTATAAAGGTCAGATAGGATATGTTTTCTTTGGTTTGTTATCTAAGAAACAACCTATTGACTTTTCAATTTTCTTTAAAGTAAGATCATTACTAAGTGAAGAAATAATTATAAATAAATTAGATGAAAAAATGTTGATTTCAGAAGAGTATATTGAAAAAGGTATGAGAGAATATATGGCTTTTGAAAGAACCAAAATTTACAAAAATAATATTATAGTTACTGAATATTTCAATGGGAAATATACTTTAACAACTAAGATTGAATTACCAATCGAATCAAGAGATGAATTCTATATATTATCAAATAATTTATTTAGATACCTTAATACATTTACTTTTGGAAATATATATATTGGAGTGGACAACTGGGGTGTATCATTTTCAGAAATGGGACCTAGTATAGGAGTTAAGATATCTGAAGAAGGGAAGAAAATATATATCTCTTATACCTCAGGAGGGTGTTAATGAATTTTATTTTTTATATCATTATTTTTCTTGCAGGTGAAAGAATATATTGTAGTCTGCAATCCCGCTACCCTGAGTTTTTTCTCTTTATTTGCTCATAAGCTTCTTTCACCGCTAGAAATTTCTTCTCAGCAAGTTTTTTAATATCCTCACTTACGCCTATCAACTTATCAGGATGATATTTTACAGCCATTTTTCTATATGCTTTTTTTACTTCAGAATCTGTTGCATCTTTTGTGAGTCCTAAAATTTTATACCATTTTTCAGAATTGGAATTTTCATTTGCCAAAAACATGGATTGAATAGATTCAAAATCGTAAGGATTAATATTCATATAATTAGCAATCTTCTTTATTATTTCTACTTCTTTTAAATGAATTTCATTATCTGCATACGAAACTCCAAACAAAAAATGTATTATTTCCAAGCGAGATGAATGATTTATATTTGATTTGAGTTGGATACAAATTTTTCTGAGTTTAGAATTCAAATCCTGTTTTTTCAAATTATTGAACATCCTAAAATATTCATTGGATTTTTTTGGCCCAAATGTGTTAATAAAGAATTTCTTTACATAATCCAGCTCTGATGTCAGTACTTTCCCATCTGCTTTTATCACAATTGAGGAAAGTATAAGTAAGGATATTTCGAACGCAGTTTTATTGTCTACTTTAGAATTGAAAAAGTTTTTTCCTATATAATAACCAATAATTCCACCAATTGGCCCAGCAAAGAACCATCCAGCAGCAGCACTTATCCATTTCACATTTGACATTTTTATTATTTTTCACAAAATTACTATAAAATTATTTTTAAATGTTTTTTCTAATCAGAAATTCTAATTACTGTTTTAAGTTTGTATTAGCAGATTGATACGGAGCATAAATCCTACGTTTAAATAAAACATACTATTATAAGAACATATTTAAAAACAGATATTATTTATTAAATTAGCTGTGTTATTTATTTAATAATAAAATTTAAAATGAAATTTATATTAGTATTAACTCTTATGATGTCTACATCAATTTGTTTTTCACAAATTAATTTAATTAAAAAGGCCTCTATAAAAGCCGAGTCTATAATAAAAAAAGATGTAAAATTATCTGAAAGTGAAATTATTGATGGTCTTACAGAGGCATTAAAAAGAGGATGTTCATTTTCTGTAAATGTATCTTCCGCTGAGGGAGGATTTAATAATAACCAACTCATTAAAATCCCATTCCCTGATGAGTATGTTAAAAATAAGTTATCAAACATTGGTTTTAGCGATCACATTAAACAATTTGAAAAAAGTATGAATCGATCCGCTGAAATCGCATCAGAAAAAGCGTTGCCAGTGTTAGAACAAGCTCTAAGTAAAATGAGTATTAATGATGCTCTTACTATTTTAAATGGAGAGGATAATGCAGCTACTTTCTACTTAAAAAATAATACTCATGAATTTTTATATTCTGAATTTAAACCAATGATTGTTTTAGCAATGGAGAAAGTGGATATAGCGAACAAGTGGAATCCATTAATTAAAAAGTATAATGCAATTCCGTTTACAAAAAAGTTAAATCCAGACTTAGAGGATTATATAACAAAAAAAACAATAGACGGCTTATTTATATTGATTGCTGAGCAAGAAAAAGAAATAAGAACTAACCCGGAAGCAAGAGTAACAGATTTATTAATAAAAATATTTAAATAAAAATTGTAGACACTTAAGGATTCACCTGATATGTTGACAAGTCAAGGATACTGCAAAAAAAGATGATAAAAAATAAGTTATATATATTAACTACTCTTTTAGCACTAGCTATAATTATTTTATCTGTTTCGTTTTATAATTATAGAGAAACTGCAGAAATAAAATTTCAAGAGTCTGAGAATTTACGAATATTAAAGTTAGAAGAAGAGAATAATCTAAGGTCAGAATTAGACGATATTTTAGAGCAATACGATAATTTTAGAGATGAAATTGATAATTTAAATATTGATCTAGATCAGAAGCAATCTGAAATAAATGATTTAAAAGCTGAAATAAGAGAGTTATTAAATACTAAACAGGATTTAGCATTAGCTAGAAAAAAGATTGGAATCTTGCAAAACATTGCAAAAAAATACTTTGCTCAGGTAGATTCTTTGTTAGGGAAAACAGAAGAGTTACAAATACAGAATAATTCATTATTAGAAGAAAACACGAATATAAAAAGTCAAAATGCAACATTAAATATCAAAAATTTAGATTTGAACGCTAGATTAGATGTTGGTTCTGTTTTAGAAGTTTCTGATATTGAAATTGATAAAATAAAATACTCTTCCTACGGAGTAGAAAAAAAGGTTATTCGTACAAAAAACATACAAGTTTTAAGGTGCTGTTTTAAGATATCCGCAAATGCAATTGCAAAAGCAGAAAATAAAAAAGTATATATACAATACATTTCGCCATCTGGTGAGCTCCTAAAATCGAGTCATACTCCTGTAGAATCTACTTTCAGTATTGGAGATTCAGCTGTTCACTCTACAATATTAGATTCATTTGATTATAACAACAAGGAAATAGAGATGTGTGTAGATTGGCAAAGAGGAAATATGTTGGAAAGCGGCAGGTATTCGATTTTAATCTATATTGAAGAAAAATTAGTAGGAAATTCATCATTAAAATTAAACTAAAAGTAAGCTGTTATACCCAAATTGGCTACATGCTTGGTTTTACTTTCTTTAGATTTTCTCCCCTCATATTTTGTATTTATTTGTAGATTATTTTTAAGTTTCTTTTGCAAAGAAATGCCCCATACAACATTTACACCATCTGTTAATCCTTCAAGTAGTTCATAGTTTAAAATAGTATTATTACTTAGGTCTGAATGTATATTTATCAGTTTTACAAAGTACTGAAGGTTGGAATTATTTGTATTTTTACTTTTATATCCTGCAGAAATTTCTTCTGAAAGAACAGATCTGTCTTCATTGAAGATTTGCTTGTTTTGCCTAATATAGTTTAAGAAGAAGTGTATATTATTTATATCAAAAAGTAAATTTTCTTCAATTTTCTTAAAGGAATAAATGTAGTTTTTATTCTCAAAGAAGTTAGATGTATTTTCTTTTTCTCCAATAGATAATTTAATTTTATTCTGTATCTCTCCCCAAAGATAAAACGAACATATTAGTTTATTTTCTTTTACCTTTTGCTGATCAACACCATAAGAGAAGCTGTTTTGTACAATAGAGTTTTTATTGGAAAAGTGAATATTAAACGTCTTATTATTTTTATTATAAAAAACAGAGTAAATATTTTGAGTTAAAAAATTTAAACTATTATCCGTGTTAAATTCTGAAAAAGGATTCATATTAAACATCTTATTTTTACTTTGTATCTGCAGGTTGTTGTTAAAGTATATTCTTTTTAATAATTTATAATTTGATATCTTTTTAACATCTATAGAAATATCCTGCTGGTAATTTAAGATGAAGATATTTTCTAATTGAGTGGAAGGTAATAGCAGGGTCACATATTCTGCTTCATCCTGAAAAATTGCGATTACAAATTCGTTAAGTTCTTGTATTCCATTATTGTTATTATCTATCCAATTATGAGTTCCCATCCCCATAGGTACTTTTATAAAGCTCTTTTCTTTCTTTGCTTGTTTACCTTTTCCTAACTCATATCTAGAATCGAAACTTAAAAATTTGTCCCAGAAATAAAGTTTCAAAATATTGGAAGAAAGTAAATTATTTTCATCTGTTATACTGTCTGTTACATAGTTTAAATTCCTGTAAATTACAGAACTATTAAATTTTAAATTATTCGATTTATCTAGTTTAAAATTAAAGTTTAATTGATTAGAATTACTGAAATCAGTTTGCTTACTATCTTTTCTTTTTATCCATTCTACTCCCCATCTCCCCCTATCTATACCTACATGCAGCTGTGTAAAAGCAGAACTATTGTTCAGTAGATTCCCAATCGAATTTCTATTTTCAATATTTTCGATATTTAATGTTAAAAAAGAATGGAAGTTTTCGGAATTGTAGTTTATAGAAGTATTGAAAAAAAGTAATGATGAAGCATAGTTGTTAGGATTAACAGAAGATAAGTTGCCGTCAGACTTTAAAGACAAATTTTTAATAGTATAATCTAATTGAAAGGAGTTTTTGTATCCAGAATAATTATTAGAAATATTTAGGATTTGAAATTGATACTTTAAAAAATCAGTATTGTTTTTAAGCAGAGATACTCTGTAGTCTTGTAATATTCTATCTCCAGTTAAATTATTAATATTCCAATTTCTTTCAAATTCTATTTCATTAAATTTATTTATACCTTCATATCTTTCATCAATAAATTCTACAGAGTTTTCACTTATCAACTGCCATTTTTCTGTATTAATAATCTTATATTTTAAGCATAAATAAGTTGCAAAAGAACTATTATCAGAGTCTTCTAACTCAGAAAATAAATTTTGGTCATAATTTTGAAAAGTGGTGTTTGAATGTATCTCTATTCTTTCTGAAAGATTATAAACAGCCTCTGAAGAAATTAGTGTTTTAGATTTTGGAGACAGAATCCGAATATGAGGAGTGAAATTGCCTTGAGGAATAATTGCTCCATTGATGAAAATGGGAGGAGTCCAATTATAGATCTTCCCATTTACTCCTTCTTCACTTAAAATATAATGCCCTTCATTTTGTCCAACTTCTGAAAATCTGAGCTGATAAAAGGCAGAGTCAGGGTTATTAGAAAATTGATAAAATTGAAATTCAATGCCATTTATTATGGTGTCTCTATTTTTGTACAATATTTTCTCTTCACTATACAATGTACTATCTACTGAAGACGAAAAAACTCCATTTTCAGAATCTCCGCTCGCGGATAGAATTTGTTTGTCAGCATCAGAGAGTTCAGTTAAATAATTTTGGTTTTTCCAATCCTTTTCGGAATATAGATTTATAGATATCACACCTTTTTTATTGACGAACTTTTGGTTAGAGGTTACTACAGATTGAGCATAACTTCTATCATTATACTCAAACTCCACATAAAATCTTTTGTCCTTTGTGATTAGCGTATTATTTGTGAAAATAATTTCAGCAGTATTATAATCTATAATATAATCTTTATCTCTTCCTCTTTCCAGTTTTTCGCCATCCATAAATACTTTTTCAGTACCAGAAAGAACAACAATGTAATTTTCTCCATTTCTTCCTTTGAGTTTGTAAGGGCCCTGATTTCCTTCTGTCCCTTTAAAAGAGTTATTAGAATATTTCCCTTTACTCATACTAAATGAGCTCGAGTTAGAATAGGTAAACTTTTCAAGCTCTCTAGTATTGTTAAAAATTACTCCTTTTGCTTTTCGTTTATATTTTACAAATCTATTATTGTTTTTTGTGAATATATCGCCAGTAATTATTTCGTTTGATTTATTAAAAATTCTAATAAAAACTTTATCAAATTCTTGTAGTTTATAACTACTTCCATCTTCTTGAAAAGGAAGATTATTATCAGAAATTACAGATTGTATTTTTACATTATCACTTAACTTTCCAGAAATTCTTAGGTCAATATTTGATAACATAGAGAAGTCTTGAGAATTCCCAATCATTATGCTTCTGCTAATATTTCCTTCTCGTACCAAGGAACTATTATATTTTTTATTTTCTGAAGAGTTGTTTCTTTCCCAATATGTATTATTGTCTTTTGGCTCAATAAAGTGTAATTTTCTATTATAATAACTCTTAGATAGCAGAACAGGAAAAACATTGTATTTTAAAGTGACTCTCTCTCCTAATAAATTAGAATCAGAGAATTTTATTAAAGCGTCTATTTCATTTAAAAAGTAAAGAGAATCAGGAATTATAGTATTATCTTTATTTAACATCTTAAAACTATTAGTTATAATGCTAAAGCTGTCTATTTTAAATTCGATTTTTTCTAGATTAATCTGTTTTTCTCTTTCCGTATTATTTATTTGAGAAAATATACACACTGGTAAACAGAGTAAGAATAGTAGTATTTTATTAGTAAATTTCAATATGGATAAATAATGGAGTATTAATAACGGAAAAAGTATAAAAACTATATATATAATACCGCAAAAGTATTATTTTTATCATCTAATAAAAAACAAACTATGGCAGTAATATTAACATATAATATAAATGGAATAAGAGCATCTCTAAAAAAAGATTTTGCTAAATGGCTAGATTCTACAAAATCAGATATTATTTGTTTGCAAGAGATAAAAGCAAATTCAGACCAGTTTGACGAATCGGTTTTTACAGATTTAGGATATAATTGTTATTGGAATTCTGCACAAAAAAAAGGGTATAGTGGAGTTGCTATATTGTGTAAGCAAACGCCTTTACATATAGAGTATGGTTGTGGAATTGAAGATATTGATTTTGAGGGACGATTTATTAGAGTAGATTTTAAACAATATTCGGTAATGAGTATTTATTTCCCTAGTGGTAGTAGTGGAGATATTCGTCAAGAATTTAAAATGTATTTTTTAGATAAATTTCAGAACTATATTAATGAATTAAAAAAAGAAATTCCAAATTTAATTTTATGCGGGGATTATAATATTTGTCATCAAGCTATTGACATACATAATCCGAAAAGACTTAAAAATACTTCTGGTTTTTTACCTGAAGAAAGACAATGGGTAACAGATTTTCTTTCATCGGGATTTATAGACCCGTTCCGACACCTAAACAAAGACCCTCATAACTACACTTGGTGGAGTTATAGATCAAATGCACGAGCTAAGAATTTAGGGTGGAGAATTGATTATCAAATGATTTCAAATAGTTTGCTTCCTAAACTTAAAAGAAGTCAAATTTTATCTTCTGCAGTTCATTCCGACCACTGTCCTGTACTATTAGAAATAGGTGATTAGATTTATTTATTACATTTGCAATCCTAAAACGAAAGATAATGAGTAGTATTTTACAAACTGCAGAACGTAGTTCTCATCTAGATCCATCTGAGAATGTTATATTCCAAAGACATCTAATTGCTTATAAAGAAGCATCACAACTAATTAGCGGAACAGTTTTAGAGATAGGAAGTGGAGAAGGCTATGGTATAATGGAGCTTGCGTCAAAAGCAGAAAAATATATTGCAATAGACAAATACGACGCTCCAATTAAAGAAGATTTAAAGGACCAAAATAAATTTGAGTTTCATAAAATGAATGTTCCTCCATTAAGATTTGATGATAATAGCGTAGATTATGTTGTTAGTTTTCAAGTTATAGAACATATACAAGATGATGAAGAATTTGTGAAAGAAATTCATAGAGTTTTAAAACCGGGAGGTACGTTGATTTTAACTACTCCCAATATTTTAATGTCGTTATCTCGTAATCCTTGGCATATCAGAGAATACAACCCAATAGAGATGAAGGATATTTTGAAGACTTCATTTTCAGATATAAAAATGCAAGGAGTATATGGAAATGAAAAGGTTATGAAATATTATGAGGAAAATAAGAGGTCTGTGGAAAATATTAGAAAGTGGGATGTTTTAAATCTAGAGAAAAATTTACCGAGATGGTTATTGCAAATCCCGTATGATATTTTAAATAGATTTAACCGACACAAATTACAAGATCATAACGAGAAATTAGTTGATGAAGTTAAATACACGGACTACTCTATAAAGCCAATGAACAATACATGTTTAGATTATTTTTGTATAGCGACTAAAGAGTAGAAAAAGTATACCCGTTTTCTTTTATTTTTACTAATATATCCTCTAAGCATTCTTTCAGGATTTCTTCAGATTTAACGCTGTCATGAAACACTATAATAGATCCGTTTTCTAAATTTTCTAATACATTTTGTTTTAATTTTTCTGGACTTATATTTTTTTTGAAGTCATAGCTTAATATGTCCCACATAACAATTTTAAAATGCTTTTGTATCTTCAGAATCTGAGAAGGGAATAGTTTTCCGTATGGAGGACGAAATAAATCGGTTTTTGGCATTACAGCCTTACATTTTTCAATATCCTTAAAATAGGATTTTGTTGAACTGAAAAATGCATTTTTATGTGAATAGGTGTGATTTCCAATGATATGTCCTCTTTCCAAAATATCAGACATAATATAAGGGTTTTGTTCTGCATTTTCACCAATACAAAAAAAGGTAGCCTTTATATTTAGGCTACCTAATAATTTTAAAATCCAATGTGTAAATTCCTCTGTAGGTCCATCATCAAAAGTTAAGTACACTTGCTTTAAATCTGTTTTTTTTCTGAACAAAATACTTGAAGAAAACTTCTGGATAAATTGAGGGGTCTTGACAAATAACACTTATTGAATAATCTTTTTTCTCAAATTTTGTAATTCCTTAATACTTTGTTTCGTGTGTTTTAATAATTTTCCACCATCAACAGATAAATATCCTCCTTTTCGAGTTTGTTTTTCTAAATAATTTAGTTGTAATTGATATTCATTTAATAATTTTTCAGACCATTTATACCCTTCTTGATGCTTCTCATTAATATAGACTGCAGACATTTTTACTGAAACAGGATCAAGAACATCTGTAGAGATTGGTATAGATGCAAAATATCGGTCTGCTAATTGTATTACTTTTTCAGATTCTCCATTTTGCTGTAATGTGGAGACAAGTCTTAAAAATGGATATCTAAACCCTACCATAGACCTAACTGCATAATAGTCAAAATATACATCGGGATCATTTACATTCCCAAATCTATAATCATTTATTAAATACTCAAAACTAAATTTTGACTCAACATTTTGTTGGCTTGCAAAATTAGTTCTGAAAGGAACAAGTCTACTTACCGCTCCCTCTTCCTGAACATAATCAAGTAGTCCTACATATTTTAATAGCTCATCAGCTGTAGTTGGATTATTTTTCCCAACAAAAGAAAATTTTTCTAAAGTTTGTTGGGAGCTTATAAAGTACAAAGGTCTTTCGAATTTAAAATTGGCTAATATGTCTAAAAGAGCAAGTTCATGCTGATTTATTCTATTACCTTTTACTGTTAGTTCTATTCTATTAACTATGTTTTTTTCTTTCCAATTTTCTTTATCAGTAGCTGAGAATAAAGAAGTGTCAATTGGTATAAAAATATTCTTTGGACATTTGTTTAATTTTTTTACTTCTTTTATTGCTTGTAAAGCGCTTTTCCTTTTTATGTTTTTATAAGTAGATACTCCATTTTTCTTGTTCCCTTTATAATCTTCATGTATTAAGAGTGAAGGAACAGGGTCAGCTTTATATACTTTTTGTTTTACTTGGTTAATATACCAATCCATTCCTAATAAGCTCATGTTTACATTTCTAACATCAGGACGAACTCCTTCTACCTCTTGAGCGTACCATAATGGATAAGTATCATTATCACCATTTGAGAAAATTATTGCATTTGGCTCTAATTGTTTTAGGTAATTATTTGCAACATCTATGGCAATGGTTCTGCCACTTCTGTTGTGATCATCCCAATTTTCAGAGGCCATTAATGTTGGAGCAGCAATTAAACAAACACCTGAAGCGAGAATTGCAGATGTTTGTTTATTTAATTTATCTTTTAAAAAGTCAAAAACACCTAACACTCCTAATCCAATCCAAATTGCAAAGGCGTAGAACGAGCCAACATAAGCATAATCTCTTTCTCTTGGTTGATCTGGTGGTACATTTAAAAATACAATAATTAAAACTCCAGTAAATAAAAAGAACATCAATACTGAAATGGCGTCTGTTTTTGCGGATTTAAAATGGAAGAAAACACCGATTAATCCTATAATTAATGGTAAGAAGTAATAATGATTCTTTGCTTTATTATCTTTTAGGTGAGTAGGAGCATTATCATATTTACTAAAATTTAATCCACTTTCCCAGTTCCCGTAGATATCATTTTGATCCATATTCATAACATCATTTTGTCTTCCTGCAAAATTCCACATAAAGTATCTTAAGTAAGACCAGCCTATTTGATAGTCAAAGAAGAAGTGTAGATTTTCTCCAAATTTAATTCTACTATTAGGATTTGTATTGTTTGCTCTTCTCCATCTCTTATATCCTTGGGTTTTTTGAACAGACCACATCCTTGGGAAAAGAACTGATTTTTCAGATCTATCGACGTATGGTATTCCGTTTCTTCTGTGCATGCCCTTGTCTGCATATATTAACTCATATTCACTTCCTACAATTTCATAGGTACTGTCACCTTTCAGATAAATAGGTTTTGTATTTTTTCCTCTAAACTGTGTTGCATAATAATAGTTTCCCATTACAACAGGCCAATCGCCATATTGGTCTCTTTGTAAATAAGAAGATAATTTTATCGGGTCATCTGGGGCTCCAATATTAATAGGTGTATTTGCAGAAGCTCTTAATATTACTGTAGCGTAAGAAGAATAACCAATTAATAAAACTAAGACCCCTAATATAGCAGTGTTCCAAGTTGATTTGCGTAATTCTCTTGTTTTAAATAATCCAAAAATAATTAATCCTATCAACAATAAGAAAAAGAATAATACTCCAGAGTTAAATGGCAATCCAAAATCATTCACAAAAATTCTGTCGAATGCACCCATTAAACTAGCGGTCTTTGGAATTAAAATTCCTTGTATTACAATTAAAATAATAGAAGAAATTAATAAAGCTCTAAATGCTCCCCAGTGAGTATATTTATTGTTTTTAAAGTAATAAATCATTCCCATTGCAGGAATAGTTAATAGGGAAAGTAAATGAACCCCAATGGAAAGACCAATCAAATATGCAATAAGTACTAACCATTTACTAGAGTGTGCAGAATCAGCAACTTCTTCCCATTTCATAATACACCAGAACGTTATTGCTGTAAAAAAGGAGGAAAGAGCGTAAACCTCTCCCTCAACTGCAGAAAACCAAAAAGAATCTGAAAATGTATAGGCAAGCGCCCCTACAATCCCAGCTCCTAAAACAGCTGTTAATTTTGATTGTTCAATTTCTCCATTTTTAAAATATATTTTTCTTCCAAATGCTGTAATAGTCCAAAATAAAAATAAAATAGTAAACGAACTTGCAAGTGCCGACATGCTATTTATCATTAAAGCAACTTGAGTGGCGTCTGTCGCAAATAGAGAGAAAATCCTCCCAAGCATTAAGAAAAATGGGGCTCCGGGAGCATGAACTACTTCTAATTTATAAGCGGCGGCTATAAATTCACCGCAATCCCATAAACTTGCAGTTTTTTCCATTGTAACTAGATAAACAATCGTCGCAATCAGAAATACAACCCACCCAGTAATATTATTTAGTTTCTTAAAATTATTCATAATAAAAGTGTTAAAATTTCAACTTGGCGAATTTAGGAATTTATTTTGACTTTAACCTAAAAATAATAGAAACAGAAAAAATGTAAAAATTGTTTGCTAATTATTAATAATTGTTAGTTTTGCATTCCATAATTTTATGGATAATGCCCGATGGTGTAACTGGCAACACGTCTGTTTTTGGTGCAGAAGAGTCTAGGTTCGAGCCCTAGTCGGGCAACAATTTTAAGAAATGGAACAAAGTTCCATAAATTCTACTTTTTCATTCCTCAAATTTGTTACAAAATTATGTAATGAATTTGGAAAATAGAAATCTAATTTTTTTTTGTAGTTTTTTAATTATTGTAACTGTGATTGTGTATTTTACGTATTCTCTGATTGTCGAACAGATTTAAAACACAATGGATAGAGATGAATTAATTAAAAAAGCAACTACTTTTTTGAAGAGTGATTTTAATTCTGGTAAGAATTGCTGTCACACACATGTATTAGAATGGGTAGATGCGGTAATGCAATTTAGAAAAAACCCGCATAATAGTTGTTGTTCGAATACTCTCCGTTCCTTACAGCATTTAATATTAGAGGAATCGTCTCATAAAGATTATATAGTTAGAAAAAATGCAATTTTTGGAGATTTATTTGAAATTAGGGGAGTTGGATTTGAAAAGCGTTATAACGAGAATGTTAGCATAACAAATTCTTACATTGAAGCATACGAAAAGACTGAAGAAGAGTATCACTTTAATTTTGGGAAAAGAAGATATTCCTCTTATGACAGTTTTAGACAGGTTATAAAAAGGCGTTATCCGAATAAAAAGTAATTTTTTTTTGTATATTTGTGGTTACCTTTTTTTAAAAACAAGTAAGACAACAAAAACAAGTATTATGAAAAGAATATTTACCAGATTATTTTTCACTATTTCATTGTTTGGATTTTTAGCAGTTTGGGCAACAAATTTAAATGCTCAGAATTGCGATTCACCGACAAATCTAAGTACAAGTAACGTTTCTAATTTCTCCGCCACCATAAATTGGGATGCGGACACTTCTGTAGACCATTACAGAGTAAGATATAAGGAGACTGGAACAACTACTTGGAACTATGATCATAATATTCCTTTAGGTATAAGTCATGATTTATCAGGGCTAAGCGCATTAACAAATTATGAATGGCAATCAAAAGCATTTTGTTCTTCAGGAAATTCAAATTCATCATCATGGTCTACATTAGAAAGTTTTACGACA
Source organism: Flavobacteriales bacterium (assembly GCA_002697625.1). Classification (GTDB taxonomy): domain Bacteria; phylum Bacteroidota; class Bacteroidia; order Flavobacteriales; family BACL11. Next base: position 1,349 of record NZWX01000003.1, on the reverse strand, counting down.
ACTAACCATCCTGTTGATTGTAATAATACTCCTAATGGTTCTGCATGGATTGACAGTTGTGGGAATTGTGTAGGAGGTACAACCGGAGATTCTCCTTGTATTACATTTAGTCCAACAGTGTCTATTACATTAAGTACATTAGAATGTAATGCAGTTTCTGATTTTACATTTACTTTCTCTCAAGACCCTAATGAGCCGGATGTAGCTTCTGCTGTGTTTAGTTCTGATGGAGGATATTTTAATTTTACAGGATTAAATCCAGATGATGTTATAGGTTCTTCTGTGAATACTGCTGCGGGAGGCCAAATAAGTGTTTCTACAACTCTTATGGTAGATTTTATTATTTCATCTGATAAGATTTCTGTTAAATCTGTTGATGATATAACAGGACAAATTTACTCTTCCTTTACTATAGAAAACACACCATCTGGTATTTTGATTGTCTCTACTTCATTGCCAGACAATAACAATGTTACTAGTGGTAATAGCCAGAATGTTACTTTAACTGCATTATTTACGAATCCGACCCCTTCAACTTTAACTTTTACTTCTACAATAAATTCAGAATTAGGAGATGTCGATGTACAAAACTTAAGTGTTGGTATTGATTGTATAGATTGTAATAATGATTTTGGGGGGACTGCTTGGATAGATAGTTGTGGTAATTGTGTGGGTGGGAATACTGGAGCTTTACCTTGTATTCCATTTTCTCCTACAGTATCGGTTTCTTTGTCTAATACAAATTGTGATAGTTTATCTAATCTTACTATTAGTGTCTCTCAAGATCCTAATGAGCCAGATATGTCCACTTCCTTATTCTCTTCTAACGCAGGGTCTTTTACAATTTCTTCAATGAATGTTGGAGATACTGTTGGTAGTGCAACAATGCAAGCTGGAAACTTTAATTTTAATACCATATTAATTGTTAGTTCTATAATTTCTTCTAACCAGGCTATTATCCAGTCTATAAATACCGCAACAGGATTGTCATTAGGAACATTTACGATTTCAAATATTGCTGGAGGTATTAGTATTTTTGCACAATCAGTTCCTGATAATAACAATGTAACAAGTGGAAATTCACAAATAGTAACATTTAATAATATTTTTTCAAATCCAGGTGCAAGTATTTTAACGTTTAATACTGTAATTAACTCAGAACTTGGAGATGTTGATACACAATCATTTCCTTTTACAATTATATGTTTATGTGTGCCAACTACATCAACATCTTCGGCTTCGGCTTGTGATAATTATACTTGGAATGGAACAGTTTACACAACAAGTGGAACGTATACTTATGTAACAACAAACGCTGCGGGATGTGATTCTACAGCGACATTAAACTT
>NZWX01000002.1 GCA_002697625.1 Flavobacteriales bacterium | reverse complement strand
CGAAGATGGATAAAAAATTATATAGTTATATATAAATGTATGATATACCAGAAGGTCACAATTTGAGTCAAAATGAAAATGCAATGACTCAATACTGGTCTGGTATTCAAAACATGTCCAATGATATAAAGGGTGGTCATCATAAACTTTATAAAAGAGCACAAGCATCGTTTTGTGGTGATCTTGCTAATTATCATAAGAATACTGGTGATAAAACGTGTAAACAATTGGATGCTGACAAATCACAACTTAAAACGTGGTGTAAACAGGGTTCAAATATTAAGGGTGATTCCAAATCCGTGTGTAATACCGAGCAAGGTAATTTAGGTGTAGATGCTTACGAAAAAATTGCAAAAGAATATTGTAATAATAACCCAGACGATGATTGGTGTCAGTGTTATAACATAACAGAACAAAAATGTCTGACTAACCCCGATCTACCTGGATGTGAGGATGTAGCAGATAAATTAGAAACTTTACAAGAAGAATTACACCCAAAATATTGGGGTGCATTTGAGGGTACTGAAAAGTGTTGGGGAAATTGTGAAAAGGCAGATATATTTAAACCAAATAACGCTATTGTACAGGGTGGTGTGTGTTCGAAAGCTGTAACTATATGCGTCTCTAATATTGAAGCGGGTAATTTGAAGGATAGCGAGATTAATGTTGAACAGAAATGTGGTAGTGGTGAGAAAAGGTTTAATGCTGAAGGTAAAGAAGTTGATTCAATGGGTAATGTTATTGAGGGAGGAACTACAGAAGATCCTGCTAATGTTCCAACGAATAATACAAAAACGGGAAGTAAATTTACGACAACAAAAATTGAGGATATTAGACATCAGAGACTTTACGAAAAGCAGGGATTTCAAATAGGGAGTGCGGTTGCAGTTTCCTCATCGTCGTGTTTGCTCGTACTCATTATAATTTTAGTTATGTTTTTGTAAAAATATATAAATAATTTATATAACTTAAAGAAAAAAAGTACCTTTAACTTATATGAATGTGGTGTTGGTGGTGTTGCCATCCGTTCGAATGTTCGCCTTTGAGCATGCCTTACAAACATGACGAACGACGTAATAAGTTTCACACGTCGGGTAATTTTTGTTCGTGGAGTTGTATGAAAACATACGCAATAGATAAATACGGTTGTAATAGAGGTGGTCTTATATGTGGTAATATGGTTATGATGCGTCGTAAATTGTATGATAAGATTGGACCTATAAAAAGAGCACCGCATAGACAAAAACTAAAGGTTTTTGGTGGTGATATGACAATAGAACAGTTTCGGGAAAATGCTGTAGTTGATGAAGATACACCGAATGAAATAGAAACTGAACCTGTTCGTGATATAGTTATACCAATTTCTGATAATAAATCAAAAATGAAAGATATAAAGAGTGCGACGGGTAAAAACGAAACACTACGTTTGAAAAGAGAAAAGCCGCTCAAACGTAACGAAAACAATTTAGAATCTGTGCTAGGATTAGTTATTAAGACCAAATCGTAAGATACGTCTTTGTTTATTAGTGGGTTTTGATTTAGGAACGTGAACTGATTTACACGAGTGAATCCATTCGTTACCATCGTATGCGATCCATTTTAAATTGTATTTATCTATCATTTTTCTACATAAAACACACGGTAGTGATATACCGTCACCATAACTGGTTTCACGACATATCACTAGTGCACCATATTTTCTGTTAACCCACGACTGAAATTTGTGATTTTTATACCCTTTTTTAAAGAAATTGTGTTTCAAATTTTTTATGAGACGTTTTTCTGAACACGATATGTTATCACTTTTTACTTCTGTTTTTAATTTGGTCGTATAAGTTGTCACGACGTGATATGACATTTGGTTATACGAGCGAATTGTTTTTAATACAGTTACAATTATTACACACAGATCCGTAATATACGAAGGAACAATCTTCGCATTCATTCAAAGTTCTTATTTTACGTTTTTTTAGTTTGTTTTGTGAATATAACATAAGTTCTCTTATACTATAAATACCATATATAACTATTGTTTCTAAATCTGGAAATTGCATTTCTATTATTTAGAATACGCGTAAAAACTTTATGTTAATTGATTAGGCGCTAAAACATCCGAACAGTTTTTTACATCCAGCACTTGTTTTTAACATAAGTGCAAAGCTATCTATCATACCCGGGACCATAGCTTTAAGGAGTGTTTCGAATTCGGAATCGGTATCGCCTTCGTCGATTTGTTCAATGATAGAGAAAATTAAATCTTGAACGAGTTCCTTTTTATCAGGGCCTGAAATTGTTTTCAGATTATTTGCTTGGAGCATGAGCGTAGAAACTAAAACGCATACATTTTCCTTGGTAATACGTTTATCCCTGTACCTATCGACAATTTTTTTCATCTCGGCAGCGACGATCTTCGATTGTTTTGATTTGGAATCATAGTTTGCGATAATTTTTTCCGGGGGTGTTGACATTTTATAGTCTAATGTAAATTAATTTCTTTAAATAATATAATGGAGACTGACGATAAAATCGCGTTTGTTGCGATCACTATAGGTCTTGCTCAAATGATAATGCATTTTAATAAAATTTATAATTCGGACGATTTATCTTTTTATAGTATTCAATACGTTGTTGCTGGTATATCCGCGAGTTTGCTTTGGATGGTTTATCAGTATAGAAAAGGGGCTAATTTTTCCGTCATGTATTCAACAGCTGGTTTATTACTGGGTATGTATACTTTACAAAAGGTATTAAAGGATAAAAGGTCTAAAAAAGTAGAATAATATGTTTTCTACAAGAATAAAAATACAAACTAGACCGACGTTAGTGAATAAAAGGCAAAAACGATATAGTAGAACAGTGGCGCGTGCACCTAAAAATAGTGAAACTGGTGGTATTAATTGGAAATATACCGAGGCAGTTAATGGGCGTGCAGCTATGTACGGTACAATGCTAGGGACTCTTAATTGGGGACTTACCGGTTTGAACGTGATTGAACAAACTCATTTTTTGCCATTCGCTTTATTGGGGTGTGGTACTTCTTTGGTAGCTATAGGTACAATGACTGATGCAGTTCAAAAGCTACCAGAGGAGTCGTTTGATGATTTTGCGACAATTAATATGGGTCGCGTTTCAATGGTTTTGTTTGCTGGTTTGGTCGCAGCTGCTATTGCTGACGTCTAATAAAGGTACGTTCGTGTTATTTATTATATACGCCACAAACTCGATCATTTTTAATTTTTCTTCTAAATTAAATGTTCCTGCCCCACGCATCACGTGGGCCAAGAGCATTAACATTAAGTATATTGATTCGTGTATTTCCATCATAATTTAAGCCCTTTTGATTCCTGCTACTGCCGCTGCACCGGCCGCTTTAGCGGTTTGTCCTATCCCTGGATATTTTTTCATGGTAAAATACCCACCCGTGAGGAACAATAAACTGAATAATACGAGCGATGCAATTGCATAGTTCTTTTCGTCCTTTTTCACTGCGTCTTTACAATCTGGTTGTCTCATGATATCCAAAGCGATACCAGAACCGGTTATACCCATAATGGCATACATGAGTGTAAATATACCACCTTCATTCTTGGCGAATTTCGTCACTAAGAGAACGGCTGGTATTGTTATGGCAACAGCCATGGTATGACTCAAGAACATTTTGAGGTTTTTGTACTTTTGACTATCCTGTATAGCTTCGCACTTGTTATACGTTTGTATACCGAGAGCGGTAATAGCTATGTAGAAGATACCGAGTATAATTGTGAGACCAACTTGTGGGTACCCGATTTCCATTTCGATTTTACCATTTTTGAATTTTTGGATCGCGGCCGCCATTTTTGGGTCGACTGCTGCGGCGGTTTGTTGCATTGGAATTGCTGACATACTTACAGTAGGTTCAGATTTTATTACGGGTTGTGCAAGTGCGGGGGCGGGTGCCGCATTGACCCTTGGTGGAACATCTGCTGGTACGTGCATTTTTGCTACCGTCCCTTGGGCTTGAGCAGCAAGAGCCTGTCCCTGAGCTTTGGCGGATCCTATCGCGCCTTGGGCTTGGGCCGCCATAGCTTGCCCTTTTGCAGCCATCCCCTGTATTTTAGATTGAGCGGCTGCACTTCTTTTTGCTATTTTTGCCGCGGCTTTTTTTGCTGCCATAACCTTTTTCATGGTAGTTTTTCTTATGTTTTACAAATATTTTTAATGGCGTAACATATCAATTATGAGTTTTCGTAAATTGTGTACAGGTTCCCACCTTGTTTTTTCTTTTAATTTGTAAGGGTTTCCTATAATTATTTTATCATCATTTGGCCTGTAAAACTTTTTTGATATTTTTATTATAGTTTTACCATCGACTATACCTATTTCGTTTTCATTTTCACCTTCCCATTTAATTTTTTTACACATAACATCTAACGTTGTTTCTATAAAAGTTCTAACTGAATTGTGTTTTCCGGTTGCTATTACGTAATCATCTGCGTTTTCGTTTTGGAGTATTAACCACATTGCGTATACGTAATCTTTGGCGTGTCCCCAATCTTTGTATGCATTTATGTTTCCAAGTTCAATGTAATCGATTTCACCTTTATAAATACGTTTTAGTCCCTTTATTATTTTAGACGTGACAAAGTTATCTTTTCTGAACGGTGATTCGTGATTGAATAATATACCCGAGGAAACGTGTATTCCGTGTACTTGTCTATACATTTTTACAATATTATCTGCGGCTAATTTTGATATGCCGTATACGGTTTGTGGATCCTTTATAGATTTTTCGTTTTGGTAATTAATCATACCTGGTTCTGGACACGCTTTATCAAATATTTCTGAAGAAGATGCTTGAAAAATTCTACATTTATTTACTAATTCAAGTTCTCTTACAGATTCTAATATTGTTAGAATACCTATAGAATTTACGTGAAACGTTTCAATGGGGTTTGGTATGGAAATACCAACGTTTACTTTTGCAGCTAAATTGTATATTTCTATTCTATCCGCGTCTGAATACTGTTTAATAACGTCTTTTAAACGTTCTTTATCTAAAACATCGCCCTGGTATTTGCATACATTGTAGCCGTGTCCTTGTAAAAATGAAAATAAATATTTACCGTCTTGACCATTCGGTCCTGTTATTATACCTGCATACTTCATCATTTAAAGAAAAGGGTAATATATTCTTTAAATGAAAGTTGATATTTCAAAAGGTGAACTTATAGATAAAATAACTATTCTTGAAATTAAAATGGATAGAATAAAAGACGAAACTAAGTTAAAAAATATCAAAAACGAACTTGATATATTATATGAACTCGAATTTGATACTCGACATAAGGGATCCATGAAAGATGTAAATGTAAAGATATGGGATTGTGAAGAACTTATACGTAAAATGAGTAAGGAAAACCCTCTATATCAAACTGATATTCAAATTAGACACGAATTTATTAAGTGTGCTACAAATATACACATATTTAACGACGAACGTGCGCGTATTAAAAAGCTTATAAATGTAGAAACTGGTTCGGAAATTGTAGAAGAGAAAAGTTTTTTTTAATTTAGTGTACGAATCTCCATATATCATCGCTAAATACAGTTTTTACTATATCCGGTGTGTATTGTGGGTGTGCACCAACATTTAAATGAAAAAAGTTTGTTTTTTTATTACCAAGTTTCATCAATTCAATCATCCAATTATACGAACTGTTCATACAGTGTACTTCTTTTGCGTTTTCGATGATCCAAATATAACTAAATATATTTGAATTTTCGCAATGAAAGAATTCCTTATTTTTATCGATGACTTTTGAGTGTGGTTTGTATATAAACTTGTCCGTATCAATGTCTATACACCTATCTCTTTCGCGATCGTCGTGTACGAAAATGTAATCTGACGTAGGTGGACTAAGTTGTATAGAACTGTCTTGAACAACTTTGAATTTTGTATACATGTATAATGGGTTTACTTTTGCTTGAAGATATACACCGTGTGCCCAATTCGTTACTTGTGTAAAGTTTTCCCATACATTGTTTTCCATACCATACGTTGCTAAAGGTAGTATTCTACTTCCCTTTGGTAATTTCGCGTGTATTTCGCGTGGGTTTGTGTTTTCAACAAGTATGAGAGTAACTTGGTCGCATATGTCTCTATACATAAACTTAACGGATTCTTCGTGACAGTTTTTACACATTAAATAAACGTGTTCTTTTTCGGCGAAGTGTCTAACCATGCCGTTAAGCATGATTTGGTCTCCGAGACCTAAATGGTGTAGTATTGTTATTGACATATACGTTTTATATGCTCGAAAGCTTTATCTATCATTTCGACAGATACAAACTGACTATTTCCAATGTATACACCACCGTCATTTAATATGTTAGCATTTGGCGTTTTAACGGAATCTTTCCATTTATCCAAAAACGGGTGAATTAAAAGGTTTCCGGAAACGATAGGTCTGTATTCTATTTTAAGTTCATCTAGAATACTCGTTAGTTTTGATTTAAAAGTAGCATCTTTACACACGAATGGTAAAGAAAATGAACTATTATACGGATCATATCTAGGGACGTGGAAAAACGTTTCGTATTTTAATAATAACAACATAAAACGATCGTAATTTCTTTTACGAATTTTAATGCTTTCATCGAGTCTTTTTAATTGTTCTATACCAATAACGGCATTAAGTTCCGTGTTTCTAAAGTTGTATCCATCTGTAAGAAATAGAAATTTGGGATCGATATTAGGGTATTTTGAAATTGTTTTTTCATAATTTTCGGGTAAAAGATGTCTCGCCATACCATGACTCCTTTTAAGTTTCATAAGTTGGAAGAGTTCATCGTTATCTGTTGAAATCATACCACCTTCTATTGTTGTCATATGATGACCGTAATAAAAACTAAAAGTAGAACCTGTTCCGTTCCCTCTTTTTCTGCCATATTCGTCGGTAATACCATGCGATTCGCATATATCTTCTATAAAAATAGCGTTTGGGTATTTCTTTTTTATTTTTTCCATTGGTGCATTGAGACCAAGTAAATGTGTTATAAAAACAATTTTAATATCATCATCGGGTAAATTGTCTGTGTCGAAACTGTAATTATCGAGATTTATGTCGCAAAATACGGGTTCTAAACCAATTTGAAAAACTGGTGATACGTTTGTTACCCATGTACACGCAGGTACCAAAACTTTAGAACCATTTGGTATATTGTATAATTCTTTTATCGATGCTAATAGAAGTAAATTTGCTGTACTTCCAGAAGTCACGAATAGAGAATGTTTACACCCGAGCCATTCACTCCATTTATTTTCGAATTCTTCAACTTTTTTTCCACACGTATACATATCTGATGATGATATGAATTCGATAAGTTTTAATTTATCAGATTGTGTTATTGCACAATCCATCAATTTCCACATGTTATCTTTATATTATTACATTTAAATTAATTCTTTAATACGTATTTAATATCTTCGTCTACCATTTCGTTAATAAGATTATCTAAGGATGTCTTACCTGTATTCCAATCAAGTTTTTTCAAAGCTTTTGTGGGATCGCCTAATAATAGATCAACTTCTGCGGGTCGGAAATAATCCGGGTGTACGCGAACTAAAATCTCACCCGTTTCTTCTTTAACACCAATTTCATATTTTCCTTCGCCCTTGAAAATTAAATTTATACCCGCACGTTTAAATGATTTTTGTGTAAATTCTCGTACGGTTGTTGTTATACCTGTTGCAATAACAAAATCCTCTGGTTTATCCTGTTGTAATATTTTCCACATACACTCTACGTAATCGCGTGCGTGTCCCCAATCTCGCTTTGCGTCTAGATTACCTAGATATAAACAACTTTGTTTACCCGCTTTAATATTAGCGACACCAAGTGTTATTTTTCGAGTCACAAAGTTTTCTCCTCGTCTCGGTGATTCGTGGTTAAACATTATACCATTACATGCAAACATATCATACGATTCTCTATAATTAACCGTTGTCCAATATCCCATTAACTTAGCTATTCCGTATGGTGATCGTGGATAGAATGGTGTATTTTCCGTTTGTGGAGTTTCGTTTACTTTACCGTAGAGTTCCGATGTAGATGCCTGATAAAATTTACACGTTTTTGTTAGACCCGCTAAACGAATAGCCTCTAGAATTTTCAATACACCCATACCATCAACTTCGGACGTGTATATAGGCATTTTAAAAGATAAACCAACATCCGATTGTGCAGCTAAATTGTATACTTCCGTTGGTCTAATTTTATCGATAATATTAAAAATACACGATTCATCAGTTATATCACCATAGATCATTTTGAGATTTGCGTGATTACTATATTTTGGATCTAATATGGTATTTATTCGGTTTTTATTATACGAACATCTTCTTTCTATACCGTACACTTTATATCCTTTTTCTAATAATAATTCCGCCAAATATGAACCATCTTGTCCGGTTATACCAGTAATTAGGGCAATCATATAATTTTATTGATATTGATTTCTTTAAATAAAGTTATATGAGTGGTTTTATTACATTAAATTATCGTATAAATTATCGCCTTTTGGGGTTCTATAATCTTTTGCATTTCCCCATCTATTATCTTGTTTTTCTATTGATTTTATGTGCCATAATCCTAATTTTGGATCGGTTCTTAGATATACGACTTTATCTGTTCCAGATACAACTTCGTGCAATCCTTTACTCCATCTTATTTTTTCAGTATTTTTGAAAACGCGTCCTTGGTAATCTGGCCAGTTTATCCAATCGAGTTCATTTGTATGAAATTTGTATTTATTTAACCACTCTTGTGTAAAACCTGGTTGTATATTTATTCTAGGAACCATGATAAGTTCTCCATCGAGATCTTTTATGAGCCTTTTTAAATTTTGTATTAAAAATTCTTTAGGCATTTCATCCGGGTCAATCATGAATATATAATCACCCGAACATTGTGTTATATGGAAATTTCTATGATCTGAAAAATTACCGTCAAATTCTCTCTCGCACGTAACGATTTGGTTTTCAAAATGATGCAATACATTTTTAACTGAATGCGATACGTGTGCGGTATCTACTAAAATATTAATTTCGTCTTTATCATCTTTGACTTTTAATAAAAAAGAAATAAGCGAAAATAGATCTTTTGATTCGTTACACACGCATATTGCATAGGAAATAATCATTTATGTTTAAAAAAAGAATGTATTCTTTAATCCTTTAAAAAGTGTATTAAATCATGTCTTGTCTTCTTTTGTTCCCAACCTATCGATTTGAGTTTTTCTGATGTTATATAATACCGACTATCATTAAACGGTCTATCATCAACATACGTTATGTATTTATCATAATCATCCGACTCTTTTATGGTTTTAATCATAAGTTTTGTGACGTTCATGACTGATATTTCATCATCCGAAGCGATATTATAAATTTCACCTGGTACACCTTTTTTCCATACTATATCAACTGCGTTTACAACGTCTTCTACGTGCATGAAAGCGCGTTGTATTTCAGAACTTTTAGTACCGTGTATGGTACATTTTTTTCCTTCGCGTAAAAGTTTTTTGAATTTAGGTATAAGTTTTTCTGGGTATTGGTTTGGACCGTATACGTTATTACACCGTATTGTTTTGATATTCATTTTGTACGAATCTATATACGATTGAACTATCATTTCTGCAGCAGCTTTGGAAGCTGCGTATGGGTTTGTTGGTCTCAATACACCCGTATCTTCTGAAAATGGTATACCTGTTGTTGATTCACCATAAACTTCGTCCGTACTAAAATGTATAAACTCTACATCTGGTTTAAGTTCCCTGAATTTATCTAATAGAACATGTGTACCAAAAGCATTATTTAGAGTAAATTTTTTAGGATCGGTAAATGAATTATCCACGTGACTCATGGCGGCAAAATGAAAAACGGTATCAAAATCGTATTGTTTGATTAAATATCCGACAAGGTCTTCGTCACATATATCACCCTTTACAAATGTAGAAACACCTGGTTTTACGTTATGTATATTTGAACAGTAATCGAGTTTATCTAAGTTTATAAATTTAATTTCGGGGTACTTTTCCTTCATTAAATTTAAAAAATTGGAGGCTATAAATCCACAACCACCTGTAACCAGAGCTGTAGTCATTATTATTTATCTTTAGCAAAATTTTTAAGTAAATTACACACGCGGTCAACATCTTCTATGGTCATGCCATGATGTGCACCTAGTAAGAAACCATTACGCATGATTTTATCTGCATTTTCAAACCCCTGTTTAAATTCTCTAAATGCGGGGTGACGAGTAATGTTTCCTGCAAAAGTAACGCGGGTTTGAACATCATTTTCTTCGAGGTATTTTACAACACCAAGTCTATCTTCGCATTGGAGAGGTATAGCAAGCCAATTTGGTTTTTTAGAATCATCTGGAAGTGTGTAATATGAACAATCTTTTAAGTTTTCTGTGTACCTTTCTATCATATTTCTCCTGATCTGTAAAAATCCTTCGAGTTTATCGAGTTGTGCGAGGCCGAATGCAGCATTCATTTCACACGCTTTTAAATGATATCCAGCAACGCCATATAGAAATTTCCAATCGTATGGAATGCCGTCGACAGAATGATTGAATCTTTCTGATGGTTCTTCTATATTGTCGCCAATTCTCCCCCAATCTCGGAACATGAGTGCACGTTTATAATGTTCTTCGTTATTGAACATAACCATACCACCAACTCCACCTGCAGTAATAACATGACTCGCATAAAAACTTGTAGTGCTTATGTGCGTACATTCATTTCGAGTAATTGTATCTGCAGAATCCTCTATGAGAGGTATTCCTGGGCAAACTGATCTAATACCTTCCCAATCCGGTACATTACCAATAAGATTTGGTATAATAACACATTTTGTTCGGTGTGTTACCGCGGATACTACCTGCCATGGAGCGGGTACATATGTTGTTAATTCAACATCACAAAATTTAGGTACTAAACCAAGTTGTAAAATAGGAGCAACTGTGGTTGCAAATCCACACGCGGGTGTAACGACCTCTGAACCTTTTGGAAGATCGAGTGCGGCGAGTGCGAGTAAAATAGCACTACTTCCTGAGTTTACAAAAAGACCCATTTTTTTACCGAAAAGATCAGATGTTCGCTTTTCAAATTCTTCGGAACGTTTACCAAACCCGGCTAACCAACCGTCTCTGAGACATTCTTCAACGGCTTTAATTTCTTCTTCGCCATACGACTCGAATTTATTAGGGGCATACCAGACTTTTTTATGCATTATAAATTAGAGTTATATATTCTTTAAATGAAATTATCTTATTAAATTAATATAAGATGGTTTATTATTATAAATAAAATCGTTAAAAATTTCTGTCGACATTGTTTCTGGTTTATAAATTTCTATATTTTCTAAAGATGACATAATTTTGACGTCATCCTCTGCCCAATGAGAAAATCCTAGGTTTTTATAATCTTTGTCTCTACCTCCACCCACCAACTTTACATTAGCTAGTTCGTGATTCAAGTAATTTCTTATAAATTCAAAAGGTCTGTATAACAAAAATGGTGTTATAGAATAACATAATGGTATCCAGCCTTCATAAGAAAGACCTACGGCTAATCCTATCATTAATTGTTCGCACGAACCTACATTTATAAATCTATTTGGGAAATCTTTTCTTATGTCATCAAATAACCCAAAACCTAAATCACCCGTTAGTAAGAATATTTTTTCATTTTTATTCATTTCATTAATTAATAAGTTCACAAATTCCCGTCGTTTCATTTAATAATTTAATAATGTTATCTTTATCCTCTTTTGATATTACATGATAATGACCTTTTAATCCTTCTATTTTATCGAAATTTGGAACTTTTGTTTTAAAAATTTTTATACGTGGTAAAAATGATTCAAGTCGTGTTTTTAGATATTCTTGATCTATAGTGTCATATGCACAATATCCGTTCATATTAACATAAACGGTTATATTATGTATGTTATTTCTATTTATAAAGCTTAGTGCCTCCCAAACACTACCTTCGTGTGATTCTCCGTCAGATATTACACAGTGAATTTGTTTATCTTTATTTCCCAATGCCATACCTGTTGCTAATAATATACCTGAACCTAATGAACCTGTACTTGCATAAACATGTCTTTTTACATCTCTGTATGGATGAATTCCAAAATCTTCATACATTTTCTGGGCATCGTGACCGTATATTTTTTCTAAAATTGTATAAAGTGCTAATCCTGCGTGCCCGTTTGATAATACTACATAATCTTCTAAATTTTTATTTTCAAAAATATATTCAAGAATAGGTAAAGTTGTTAAAGTACTACTTAGATGACCCAAATTATTATTTGATGTGAGTTCTAGTAATCTTTCCATATAAAAATATAACAATGTTTGTTTTTAAGTATTTAAAGTATTTACTTATTATAAAAGTAAATGAAAGTTGGTGTTTTAGGATGCAATGGTTTTTTAGGGGGGTACTTTTTACAACAATATAAATGGATTCCTATTACACGCGAAGAAGTCGTATTGTTAGACCAAAAATCGGTTGAAACATTTTTTGAAAAAAATAAATTTGATGTGATTGTACATTGTGCAGTAGTGGGTGGTAGTCGTTTAAAAGAAGATACAAGCGATGTTTTGCGAGATAATATACTCATGTTCGAAAATGTAGTCCGTGTTTTTAAAGGTAAGATTATTTACTTTTCGAGTGGTGCGGTATTCCGTGGTAATCCTCCAAGTGATCCGTATGGTCTTTCTAAATGGATGATAGATAAACGTATCGCTCAACTACCTAACGTATATAGTTTGAGAATATGGGGGTGTTATGGTCCGGGTGAATTATCTACAAGATTTAGTGCTGTTTGTAAAGATAAAGGGCACGTTATTATAGAAAAGGATAAGTATTTTGATTTTATAGATATAAAAGACGTGTCTCGTATAGTTTTTGAATATGTTGCGGGATATAGAAAAGATAAAGAGTGTAATTTGGTATATCCAGAAAAATTAAAGTTATCTGATTGGGCTAAGAAGTTTGGTGCGACATGTGAAATTTCGAATCAAACTGAGCTTGGTGAATCTTATATATGTGAAAAAAATAGATATTCGTTAGTGTTTAGTTTATTAAGTTAACGTAGGATAGTTTAAAGAGTTAATACACTAATATTATAATGTATGTTGTTGTATCAGTTAACGATGAAAAATACAAACCTTTAGCTGACTGGACAGTTTTAAAAAATAAGAAAGTGTATTGTGAGCGCCATGGGTATGTATTAAAACACTACGAGGACGGTGCGGAATCGTTAGTTGGTAAACCAATGAGAGCCGGAAATCCTCCTATACCAGAAGATCATTTACCTATTGGGTGGGCTAAAGTGTATGCCATGAAAGATGCATTTGAAAAGTATCCAGATTGTGAGTGGATATTTAATACTGACTGTGATGTTATGATAACTAACATGACGATTAAATTGGAAGATATTGTAAATGAATGTACCAAAGATACAAACGTTCACGTTATTATACCAGCGGATTGTAATGGTATTAATTGTGGTAATATGTTTATAAAGAATTCACCTATAGGTAAGGCTTTTCTTGATACTATAATAGCTGGGTTACCACTTTACCGCGAATGGTATTTATTTGAAAATCAGCTCATTCAAGATTTATGTGTTGGTACACATTTAACAGAACAGGGTGTAAAAGCGGGTGGTACTTTATGGGGTAGAGTTATTAAAATATTACCTCAACGTGTTTTCAATTCATACGATTATAAGAAAATACCACTTCTTAAGGATAGACCTCAGTATAATGATATATTAGGGCACGAT
>NZWX01000001.1 GCA_002697625.1 Flavobacteriales bacterium | reverse complement strand
CTTGAAGTTATACCTATTTTTAACATTCTTGCATATTACAATATACTGTATATAATTACAGTAATTATTATGAAAAACTTAACAAAAAGACAAGAAGAGATCTTAGATTTAATTAAAACTCATATCTCTGATTTTGGTTTTCCTCCTACAAGAGCTGATATTGCTAACACATTAGGTTTCAAATCGCCAAATGCTGCTGAGCAGCATTTAAGAGCAATAGAAAAAAAAGGCTTTATAAAAATACTCTCCGGAGCCTCTCGCGGAATAGTCTTAAGCGAATCGGAGAACAACGAAATACCTGTAATAGGATTAGTTGCAGCAGGAGGACCTATCCTGGCTCAAGAAAATATTGAAAAGACCATTCCTAAATCAAGAAACCTCTTTTTTGACGATATTGATTATTATTTGAGAGTTAAAGGCGACAGCATGGTTGATGTGGGTATCTATGAAGAAGATTTAATTGGTGTAAGTAAATCGAAAGGTTTTAAAGTAGGTAATATTGTTGTAGCTCGAATCAATGATGAAGTTACAGTCAAAACTTTGATAGAAATGTCACAGACCAAAGTAGTTTTAAGGCCTGAAAATCAAAATTACAAAGATATAACTATAAATCCTGAAATTGATGAATTAGCTATTGAAGGTTCATGTGTTGCACTAGTGAGAGAATCTATCTAAATAACTTTAGATTCTTCTAAAGATACAAACCTTTCTCCTTTCTTTAACTTCAAAACTTCATTGATTATGAAGTCCTGTCCTTCAGGTTCAAGTTTATACCAATCATTAGGTATTTCAGTTTCTACCTCACCAACTTTTATATTCTTGATAAATTTAAACGCTTTTCCAGGTTTTCTTATTTTTATACCTACCGGTAAAACAGACTTATCTTCTTTATAGAGGAATCCTAAAATTCTTAAAGAATTCAATACATATCTTCGACCGGACTCTGACTGATAGTCTATTGTTTCAGGCTCGTAATAAGACACTTTCGGGCTTGGTTCTTTATCTTGAGGCTTAAGCTTAGTTGCTTTATTAAACCCATCAAATTCAGTATATTCTCCAAACCTGCCATTCTTTAAAACGATAGGTAGATTGGTATTAATTTCAGTAAATAATACATTCTCAGAATTACTTCTATCTATGAGTTCAATTGCCCTATTCAAACCTATATCTAGGATAAATTCATCTTCATCTGGGGTACCAAATAGTTTTTTTTCTTCTTCATTCAGTGTCCACACGCAAGGACCATTAACGCTGAGATCTGCATATATTGGGTTGCAAAGATCAGGATGATTTCCTAAATCTTTTGGAAGTTCTTGATATGTTTCAAAAGATGTATTGAACTCGAAAGGTTTTTTTGTCCATTTACATTCTGAACAGCCAACGAAATAGCCCCAAGCTCCTGATTTAAGACTTATTGGATTGGAGCACTTAGGACATTCGTTTCTGATATTTCCTGATTCATCTTTTGGGAAAATTACAGATCCAAGCTCTTCATTAAGCAAATCAAGAACCTGACGGGTTTTAAATTCATCTTGATTACTTATTTCAATATCATTTATTTTTCTATTGAGGTAATTTTGCAGTTCTTCCCAAAACTTATCTAGTACTTGTTCGTAGTTTTTGTTTCCTGAAGCTATATCATCCAGATCAGCTTCCATGTGTGCGGTAAATTTTGTTTCAATAAAAAAATCTTCAAATACTTTCTTTAGGTATGAAGTTAGAACTCTTCCAAGATCAGAAGGTATTATAGATTTAGCACCGTATGCATATTTCTTTGTTCGCAATCCTTTGACTATTGAGGCATAAGTTGAAGGCCGTCCAATACCCTCTTCTTCCATTTTCTTAATTAAAGAAGCTTCAGAATATCTATTGGGAGGAGTTGTAAATTTTTGTTCATATTTGTTAGATACCAACAACAATTCTTTGCCCTCTTCGAGCCCTTCAGGAAAAATTGTTTCGGACTCTTCTTCAGAGCCTGTCAATATTTCGTAGCCTTTAAAGATATTTTTCCTAGAGGATGCTCTGAACTCATATTTATTGTCAATTGATTCAATAATTAGAGTTTTTCTTTCGTATTTAGAGCTTTCCATTTGACTAGCTACTGTTCTATTCCATATAAGCTTATAAAGCCTTTCTTCATCTGCGTTTAATGTGAGATCAGAAGCCGTTTTAGATATATCCGTGGGCCTTATTGCTTCATGGGCTTCTTGAGAGTTTTGTACTTTAGATTTATAGATTCTAGGTTCCTTAGATAGATAAGAAGTATCATAATTTGAAGCAATATAGTTTCTTATTTCTTCCAAAGGAGGAGGTCCAGGATTTTCTTCTGAAAAAGGCTCTCCCGTATTAGGAGAAGTGCTAATAGAAATTCCATCAGTTCTCAAGTATGTTATGTGACCTCCTTCGTATAGCTTCTGAGCAGATTGCATAGTTCTGTCCGCAGTAAAACCTAATCCGCTTGCAGCAGACATTTGCAGAGTAGATGTTCTAAAAGGAGGCTTTGGACTACTTGATTGAGGTTTAGACTCTATTTTTTGTAAAATAAAGGAAGATGATGTTATTTCATTTACTACCTTGTTAACTTCTAATTCACTCTCCAAAGGATTTTTAGAAATATTCCTCTCCTCCAATCGAGTAAGCTTGGCTTCAAATGGAGTACCCAAATAGTCAAAACTAGACTCAAAGGGCCAATATTCTTTAGGAATATGCAGGTCTCTCTGATCTTCTTTTTCACATAGTATTCTTAAAGTGGGAGATTGAACTCTTCCAGCTGACTTAGCTCTTGATATATGCCTCCATAGTAAAGGAGAAACTTTAAAACCGATTAAATGATCTAAGATCCTTCTTGCCAAATATGCGTCTACTAAATCCTGGTCTATCTCTCTAGGAGAATCTATTGCTTTCTTGATAGCTGAAGATGTAATTTCATTAAAAGTAACTCTCTTTACATCGACACCTTCTATTAATTTTTTTTCCTTAAAATCGCTTAACAAATGCCAAGCAATTGCTTCACCCTCTCGATCAGGGTCAGTAGCCAAGTATAGTAAATCTGAATCTTTACAAAACTTTCTAAGTTCTCTCATAACTTTTTTTCCTTTAGAGGAAAATTCCCATTTCAGATTAGTCCAATCGCCAGGATCAACAGCATTCTCTTTGTCAGTAAGATCTCTGACATGCCCAACACAAGCCTCGACTGTCCAATCTCGATCAGGAAAATTAGAATCTAGATAACCTTTAATTTTTTTTGCCTTGGCACCAGATTCAACAATAACTAATGACTTCATAAATCAATAAAATAATAATTTCTTTTACAGTATAAAGTTTAAGTTTGGGTACTCTGTCAAGTCTTAATTAGTCAGAACTATGCTTAAGGATATCTTGAATAAGTTTCGGACCCTCATAAATGAACCCTGTGTATATCTGAACAAGATCAGCTCCAACCAAAAGTCTTTCGTTGTAATCCGAGAGTGTCATTACTCCACCTGAAGCAATGATCGTCAATTTATCTCCAACTACACTCTTAACAAATCTTAATACAGAAATAGCCTTTTCTTTCAGGGGTGCGCCGCTCAAACCACCTAAACCTTTATTATGATCGTGATCAATGGTGGTATTCCCGCATATTATGCCGTCAAGCTTGTTTTCAATTATCAATTCACAAATTTCCTTCAAGTTGTCTAATTCTTCATCGGGACTTATTTTGATAAAAATTGGCTTGTAACCATGTAACTTCGCAAGTTCAGTTTGCTTTAACTTAAGCCTATTAAGCAGAAGTGTGAAATGGTTAATATTGGACAAGTCTCTGAGATTCTTTGTATTGGGAGAAGAAATATTCACTGCAATATAGTCAGAATATTTATAAACCTTGTTTAAGCAATAAACATAGTCCTTGTATGCGCTTTGATTAGGGGTGTTAAAGTTTTTACCAATACTGGTGCCTACAATAATACTAGACTTTCTTTCTTTTAATTTTCTAACCAGATAATCAACTCCTTTATTGTTGAATCCTAATCTATTCAGTAGAGACTGATCTTTTCTGTTTCTAAATAGCCTAGGTTTAGGATTACCCTTTTGGGCCATAGGAGTAACTGTACCTAGCTCTATGAAGGCTATTCCTAGAGCGGCTAGTGAATCTATATAGTCCCCATTTTTATCCAAACCAGCTGCTATTCCTATTTTATTTTTTAAATTACCCAGATCTTTTATGGTTTTATCACTAGATGTTTTATTATCAGAAATAAGAAATTTTAAGAGACCGGTAGCATATAGAATTTTTAAACTCTTGAGTCCAATATGATGTGAGACTTCACCAGGCAAAAAATGTAATAATTTTGTAATTAGTGAAATAAAGTACATTTAAAGAAAATAAATGTTATTCTACATCACATGGCGTTGAATTTTGTAATAGAAACACTTAAAGATAAAAATTCAAAAATAAAGTTGACATAATGGCGTTATTTCGACTTTAATACGCATGTAGTTCCCAAGCCCTACCAAAATTGGAAATTTTTTAATTTATAACAGGTTTTATAATGAATAAAATATCAAAGAACTTATTAGCTGCAATCTCAGGGATTGCATTGATTGTTTTTCCCCAATTGACTATTGCGGAAGAAAACTCTGAAGAATCATCTGATGGTGGAGCTGCTGCTGGTAATGCCGCTGCTAAATCTGCTATCGGTGGTGTTAGTGCTGGAACTATTGCTGCTGTTGTAGCAATCGCAGCCGCTGCTGCTGCAATTTCAGATAGTGGATCTGGAGGTGGAGCAATAGCTCCTACACCTACTCCTACTCCTACACCTACTCCTACACCTACACCAACACCTACTCCTACACCTACACCTACCATAGAGGAGTATGTAACTGAGGTTGTAGTGGATATAGCTGGCACTGCGGCTTACACTGCACCTGGAGCTACAGCTACAAGAACTACAGGAGCTACAGCTACTAGAACTACAGGAGCTACAGCTACAAGAACTACAGGAGCAACAGCTACAAGAACTACAGGAGCTACAGCTACAAGAACTACAGGAGCAACAGCTACTAGAACTACAGGAGCAACAGCTACAAGAACTACAGGAGCTACAGCTACGAGAACTTCAGGAGCAACAGCTACTCGATCACCGGCTGGAACCACTGCTGTAGAAGAATATGAGGTTGTAGAAGAATACGAAGTTGTAGAAACTTATCAGACTGAATCTGAATATCAAACTGAATCTGAATATCAAACAGCTGAAACTTACGATGTTGTCGAAGATACTGAAGTGTCAGAAACTTACGAAACTGAAGAAGTTTACACTACAACTGTTACTGTTCCTGCAGTAGCGGCTTCCACGGCTACCGCAACTGCTACAGCTACAAGAGAAGTTAATTAATTAACTTTGAGAATAAAAAAACCCTCTTTATGAGGGTTTTTTTGTGATAGAAATATTCAAATTTGGTATTTTTGGTGAAAATGTTTGTACTGATTTCCAAATGTAAGACTTCTCGTCAACCCAATATTGATTTGTAACTTTCCATCCTAAATCTTTACTTAACATTTCTTCTTCTATCAGAGTAAGATTTTTTTCTTTACCAAGTATATTAACTAACTGCTTATTTTTTTTAGTGAATCTTACATCAATCTTAAGATTCAATAGCTGTGGTTCAGACAAGGACACATAGTAAGTATAAGTTTGGTTAGTACTTACGTTCATCAAGTCTGAGAAATCAACCGTATATAAAATTTCATCTAAGTTATTTTTAAGGCCCTTAGTTTGTATTATTCTTCCATTGTCTTTAACTAAATAAACTCCATCTGCACTGACCCAAGTAGTCCTATTACCCTCTTTGCTTTCCAAAATCATCAGACCTTCGGGACCTTTGCCTATATTCAAAACAAGAGATGCATAGGGTATGTTTTTTATCAATTCTGGTGTAATAAAACTTTCTTGATATCCATTTAAAAGAATATTTATTGACTTAAATGCTTCTACGTAACCAGGAGCGACTCTAGAAAAATCAAACGAACTGCAGCCTGATAATAAAAGAAAACACATTGTTTGAGTAAAAGCTCTATTCATTCTAATCTAATATATTTTCCCAATCTCTTTCTATTGCATTGGTATTAGTATCTCCAAGCAAACCGTAAAGAGCATTATGATAAATTAACATAGCACCTCCATCTTTAGTGAGAGGTGTTAGTCCAAAAGATATATTTCCTGATCGATAATTGTCATAAAAAAGATAAGTAGGAACAGATATGTAGAATCCTTTATTGAAACTACCCTCTCCAAACTCTTCAGCAGATAGATTAGTCTTAGTAGCGAAAACACCCAGAGCAAACCCGCTCTTAAATCTTCTAGAGAGATCCAAAGTAATACCCTTATCACCAGCTAGGTATTTACCGATAGAGAGCTTTGAAGTAACTCCATATGGTAGAGTTATATAATGGCTCAAATGACCTGTGGTAGTCTCATAATCACGCAAGGAAAATCTTTGCTCGTAACCTCTTTGTCTAACTCTATGTAGAGAAGCGCCAAAAATTGATGAGCTCTTGAAGGGCCTATAAAGTATTTCTCCTCCTAGTCCAGCAAACATCTCTTCCATGATTCCAAAGTCAAGTCTCATGAACACATTATTAAAAGGAGAACTAAAATACTGCAGCTGAACTCTTTGTATATTGTTTTTACCTTCTTTTAGGTACTCTTGGATATCACTTCTGACTCTTGGGATTGTACTTTGACTAGGATTTTTAAAATCATTAAATGTGTCATACAGATTCACTCCAATAGAGTTATATAAAATTAAATTCCTTTTAAATTTTATTGATGCGTCTGTTTTCCAGAATAGCTGACCTAAATAAAAACCTTCAGGACCACCTATTTGATGTTTTAGGGCTGGAGCCATGGACCATTCAAATTCTGGAAAAAGTACAGTTGGTTTAAAGTCTGCATCTTCATACAATGGTTCATCTGTGCTTGATAAAATTTTACTATTCAGTAAGAGTTCAGCTGGACTGGTTTCATAACTAGTTGAAGCATCAAATGCCTCTCTATCTAAAGAAACAGTTGCTACCTCAAAATCTCCATTCATTGCATGAACATTTATTTCTTTAACTTCATCAGGTGAAAGTGCAGAAACAATTCTCGAAGTTCTGCCTACTGTTCTTACAAAACTATAAAACCTGTTAGATGCTACAGCTATATCTACGGTATCATCTTTTAATGAGGCTGCTTGAATAAATATGTCCTCATCTTGAAGGCTTTTATTTACAGACCTGTAAAAGATACTTTTGTCATTCTTTATATTTTGCTGTTGAGATTTATTCAATTTGATTACATTTTTAGGCTTAGGTTTACTGATAGTGTCTTTTAAAAAGTTGCCCTTTAAATTAAAACCTATCCTGAATTGATCGCCTCTTTCGAATGAACTTGATAGTTTTAAGTTATCATTTAAGTGATAAGTAAAACCGAAGTTAAATCTACTATTTACCTTATCAACTATATTTCTTTGATCTGGATTAGATGTATCATATTCTAGTTTAAATCTTAAACCTCTCTTCTTAAGGTCGTACTCAATAGCACTTAAAATAGAAGCATTTCCAGAAAACCAATTTGCATATGAAAGTGATCCTCCTTCACCAGAATTTGAATTCCTAAATGCAAAACTTTCATTTAATACCTTAAGAGGGTTAGAAATTCCTCCTTGGGTTCCCAGGAGACCCCAACCTAAGCCTAGAGTTATATCAAAATCATTATACCTTTTGGTTGCCACTAAATACTCAGAAGCAAATGTACCAGTACCAGCTATATCTCTTAAACCAACTGCTACTGCTGGAATATAAGAACTTTCCTTAAGTAATCTAAACTTCAGATCAAAGCCTTTATCTTTCAGAGTTTGATTTCCAGAGTAAGCCGACGGACCATACTTGGCATATTTAATTTCGGTATATCTATAACCGGCTTCCAACCAGCTGAAGGGAGTCGCTGTTAATGAGGTATATTCATGAGGATAGGAAGCTGAAAAATTCCAAGAGACTGTTGCTTCTTTCATAAACCTTGCATTAGGTATTTCTAGAACTCCAGTTATTCCGTAATTCGAAGAACTGGGCTCCACAGGTCTCAAAAAATAATCGTCTAAGCTATTGCCAAATTGCAGGTTTGAAAATACAGAAAATATAAGAAGAAAAAATACTTTTTCTTTCATGTATTATTTTTAATCGCTTATTGCCGCTATAGCTGCTGCAGAAGTTGCAAGGTCCGCAAGTATAGGAGTAATTATCTGGGTTAGGCTTATTCCATCAATTGTCCTGGTTGATCTTGAAACAACTATTGTACTTCCAGGCAAAACATAATTCTTTGAAGAAAATAAACTCCTTTTGAGGATTTTAGATTGACCATTCGGAAGGATGATAAATATCTTGTCTTTATCTGCTGTGTTATTCAGGCCTCCTGCAAGGTCAATGTATTGAAATGCCCCTAGTTCAGGATCAAAAGATTGAGTTGAACTATTGAGTACCTCACCGACGACAGATACTGAATTAGGTCTTGAAGGAATATGAATTTTATCACCATCTTGAAGCTTAAAGTTCGATATTGGATTTGTTTTGAGTCTTAGAAATTCTAAATCTACAACCAGTCTCCCAAGAGGCTTGGCCTCCCTTAATCTCTGGATTAACCTAGAAAGTGGAGCGAGACTTGCTTCACCACCAATTTGTGATGCTCCCATTGTTATGATGTCAACGATAGTTTGCTCCAAGCTATCAGCGGATCTTTCAAAACCCTCTTTTTGAGAAATAGCTACTGATTCTCTAAAAAAAAGTGCACCTTGAACATAAGCCTCTTTTGAATAACCACCTGCCCGATTAATGATATCTAGAATTTTTTCTCCTTGTTTGAAGCTATAAACACCAGGTTTTTTAAATTCTCCAGAGAGAGTTATGGTCCGTGAATAAGCATCAGGACTAAAGGATATATTTATAGAATCTCCATTATTAAGTTCTCTTTCCACACTTTGCTTACTATTTTCTAAGAATGATATTTCTCTATTAAAATCTCTTTTATTAATAGAACTTATTTCAATCTTTGCTGAAGGAGGTACATTAAAGTCAAAGCCTCCGGCTAAATTTATAGCATCTTCAATAGTTTCTCCCGCCAAAAACTCATAGGTAGCTGGCCGCTTAAAAGCTCCTCCAATTTCTACAGTATTCTCAATAAATGGTACGAAAATAATGTCTCCATCTTGAAGTCTTGTTTCATTATCTATGATGCCTTTAAGTAAGAAATCATAGAAATCATAATTACCAATAATTTCATTATCTCTACGAATTTCTATATTTCTCAAAGAACCCTGCTGATAGACTCCACCAGCAACAAATAGAGCGTTTGAAATAGAGCTAAGAGCGCTCATGGTGTAGAGGCCTGGTTTGTAAGCTTCACCTAATAAATATACTGAAATAGATCTAAGTTCTGTTATTGAAACGGAAATATTTGTACCAATTAGCGTAGATTCAACTTTATTTTCCATTAGATTCTTTGCTTCACTAAAAGTTAAACCTGCCAAACTTACAGGTCCAATCTTAGGAAGCACGACGTTACCGTTTCTTTTTATGTAAGTCTCTTCACTTATGTTTTCAGTACCATAGTAATTTATTTCTAATTTGTCTCCAGGTCCTAAAAGGTAATCGGAAGGAACAGGAGAACTACTTGTCTGAACAAATGTGGAGGGAGAGTATTTAAAAAAATCATAACCATAAATACAATCATCGCAGTCGCTCTCCCCTATATTTTCAATTTCAGGTTTTTCAATTAGAGTTGATTCTTCTTCAAAGACTTCTTCTATTTCCTTACCTAAGGCATTAGCTGTATCCATTTTTGCCATAATTGACTCTCTCTGGTCAGCAGGAAGACTCTTAAGCATCTCTAGCTGTTCAGGATCTAAATCTGGTGCAGCATATAAGAAATTTGTTAATGTAAAAGTGTAAATCAAGCCAAAAACTAGAATTGTCTTATATATAATT
Source organism: Flavobacteriales bacterium (assembly GCA_002697625.1). GTDB lineage: Bacteria > Bacteroidota > Bacteroidia > Flavobacteriales > BACL11. The sequence goes on along the minus strand of NZWX01000001.1, from coordinate 1,786 downwards.
TGCATTTTTTTTCCCTAATACCTTGAACATGATTGTCAGGTTATTATTCTAACCTTGTTATCAAGATTCCGTAATATTTTTATTTGGCACTCCCAGACTCCACCCAAGCTTTGTTCTACAAGCTGAAAAAAAGTCATGATCTAAAGGGTGGACTAGATGTAATTTTTGTTTAGTTTTTTTTATATAAACTTCTTCACCTTTTTTTATAGATGTCATTATGTGGCTGTCATAACTTATAAAGCTTTTTTTATTAGGAATTACTAGAATGGTGCTATCTTCTGTAACTATCATAGGTCTCGTATTTAAACTATGCGGAAACATTGGAAGTAAACAAATGGCATTTACTTCCGGATGAATAATTGGACCATTACCTGATAAAGCATAAGCTGTAGAACCTGTAGAAGTGCTGACAATCAAACCATCAGCCTTTTGTCTGTAGACAAATTTATTGTCTATGAATAACTCATAATCAATCAATTGAGCTATAGAGCCTGAATGTATTACCACTTCGTTAAGTGCAATATTATTTTGTACTTTTTCATTTATCTCTGTTTCAAGAAAAAACCTTTTGTCAACTGTAAAGTGACCTGCGAGTATATCTATTAGGCTATTTGTTATTTGTTTTGGGGCTATATCATTGAGAAAGCCTAAATTTCCAAGGTTAATACCCAAAATAGGTAATCCATGAATTCCAAACTTCCTAGAACAGCTCAATAAGGTTCCATCTCCACCGACCGCTATCATTAAATCAGAGTTTTTTATGGCATAGGCATCGCTTACTTCTCTAGTCATTGAGGTAATTTTGACTTTAGAAGACTTGGGATTAATAATTTTTAGGTCTAGACTTTCTATAATTTCTATGAGTTGGCCCAAAATTTGTGACACCCTTGTATTATTTTTTGAAGCGTAGAGAGCAACTGATCTAATTTTTTTTATTTTTTTTACCATTTCCTGACCCAATAGATGAATATTGTATCAATTGCTGCAATTAAAACCTTAAAAACATACTTTGTCAGTGCTAGCATTAAAGCAGTAGACCAATCCATTCCAGTAGCAAATACCCAGGTGAATTGATAGATAAAAGTATCTATCAATTGAGACGTAATTGTAGAGAGATTATTTCTTAACCAGAGCTTGGATCCATTGGTTTTTTGCTTTAGCCAGTTAAAAAACCAGACATCAAAACTTTGACTAACTAAATAAGCCGTTAATGAGCCTATAACAAAGGCAGGTGAATAATAAGCTAGAGTACTAATTGCATTATGACCCTCCAAAGCCGAGCCGGTAATTTCAGAAGGTTTAAATTGAACACTAATAACCAAAGTTATCATTACAGCTATATTGGCAACAAAACCAAGCATCACAGCTCTATTAGCTTCAGCTCTTCCGTATTTTTCGTTAAGAACGTCTGTAGCGAAATAAATACCAGAATAAAGTATGGCACCCATGCTTACCTTGTAGGCTGTTCCAAAAATTACTAGCTCACTTACTTTACCACCCTGAAGATTACCCAAAACTATGCCTAACACTACTGCCACATATAGACCGTATTTTCCAAAAAACCTGTACAACAACAAAGCTAATCCTAGGTCATACACTACTGTGAGTAACCAGAGGGATTCCTGACTGAGATTAAAGATATCCAAGGCGAGTAATTTTTGGTTATATATTATCTTAAAGAGCAAGAAAGATGTCTTTAAAACTTGAAGAATTAATTAAAAAAAGTAATAAGCTAGTTTTTTTCACTGGTGCTGGCATAAGCACGAATTCTGGTATACCTGATTTT
>NZWX01000053.1 GCA_002697625.1 Flavobacteriales bacterium | reverse complement strand
TTTAGTAGTTTATCACAGTGTCAGTCAAGTTGTATAGTTCCTTCTTGGGATTGTGATGGACAGGGTAATTGTTATGATCCAGGCACAGGATTAGGAATATATATTTCAGTTTCAGCTTGTGAAATGGAATGTACTAATGTATCAGTTTCTGAACTAGGCTTGGAGAATTTTAAAATTTATCCAAATCCATTCAAGGATTTATTCAATATAGAGTTCACTTCTAAAATAAAACAGAGCATAGAAGTAAGAGTAGTGAACTTAGTTGGAGAGCTTATCTTTATAGAGAACTTAGAAAACTTTTTGGGCGAATACACTCATTCGTTTAACTTATCAGAATATTCAAAAGGAGTTTATTTATTAGAATTAGACACCGATAATGGTTTAGTAAACAAAAAACTAATTCTGCAATAAAAATTAATTTAAAAAGTTTTGTCAAACCAGAAAACCCACTCAAATTGAGTGGGTTTGTTTTTTGAGGACAACTTTTAGTTTGACATCTTGCTGTAATTATAGAAAAAGTTATTTGTTTACAGCTTCTCATTCTTTTAATTGTCCAAAAAAGTTCGAAGCTCCACTGAGTTTTTTCTTCATCTTTCTTAAAGATTTTATGTATAATTGTAGTATGAAAAACGAATTTATACAAGATCAACTATGCAATGCTTTGTGAAAGTTCGGCGGCAAAATGATGATTTAATCAATAATTTATAAATTAGATAATTCATGAGGAATATAAACATAAGTCAATTACTATCAGAATTAAAAGATTCAAATCATGAATTGCTTGCAGATAAATGGAATTATTATCAAGAATGGAATGATTCCATTTTTCTTCATTTTGAAATACCATATGATTTATTAATAGATTTGATTCCATTAGGATTAGAACTTGACAGCTTTAATGAAAAGTACTATGTTTCCTTAGTTGCATTTACTATGAACGAATTATATCCTAAAAATTTATTTCCTTTAGATTATATATCTAATTTTCATGAAATAAATATTAGAACATATGTCAAAAAGAATAATAAGTATGGAGTATATTTTATAAATATTGAAGCTGAAAAGAAATTATCATCTTGTGTTGCTAAAATTTTATCAAAACTACCATATGAACCCTCAGAAATTATAAGAAAACCAAATAATTACAGGTCATTAAATCATAGAAAGAAACTAGAGTTAGATATTGATTACAATATTCATGATAGAGTGATTAAAAAAAGGGATTTAGATATTTGGTTACTTGAGAGGTATTGCTTGTTTTATGTAAAAAGCTCTAAAATATTTAGATATGACATTTATCATAAGCCTTGGTCAATTCAAGCTTTAGAATTAATTAGAATGAAAATTAAATATAGATTTGGGAATGTTATTTTAAATTCTGATAATCTAGCTAGTTTTCATTACTCAAAAGGTGTTCATGTTTTGTCTTGGCCTAGAGTAAACATGAGTTATTAGTTTATGTAATCTGTATTCTTATAAAATAATTCGATGTTTTTTTAACCTGCTGCAAAAAATCCCATTCTAGTTAAATCATTCGAGTTTTTTATCCATCCCTCTTGATCAGAAACCTTGATTTTAATCCAATCTCCAGGCAGTGTGTTTGATGGTGATATTTTTTTAACAGCCATGTAGATTAAAGTAACTTTTGTATTTGGTTTCAAAGTTAGATTAGTAGTAGCTGAAGGTTTGTCACCAAATGGATCAATGGTCATCTCTATTTCACAAAACTTGGGGGTAGAGCTGATAGCATCTTTTATCTTTAAAAAATAAAAGTCATTTTTATACAGAATCTTTGAAGTATCTACTTCTATTTCTAATTTGTCTTTCTTTTCAGTTAGTTTATATGGTAACTCATAAGCAAAATACCCCTGCCAACCTATTCCATTAATAACTCCATTTTTGGTGATAAACTCCCCTCTTATTGAGTTTACTTTAGACTTTTTGATGCTGTGTTCTTGAAATTGAATTAATGCAATTGTGTGATCCCCTGGAGCACATGGAGCACAATCAAAATTAATTTGTATCAATGATTTTTCCTGATCAGAACTTATCGTAGAAACAACAATTGAATTATAGGCTTCTGGATAATCCCCATCTAACAAAAGATCTTCTTTAAAAAACTCATTTTTTAAAATACCATTCTTAACAATAGATAAACTTTTTGTTGTCCACGCGTGGTTTAGTGTGTCAAGACATGATAGGTTTTCATAAAGTTGATAGTTTGTATTTCTAATATTAATAGATTTAATTAAATTACTTCTTTCTTGACTTCTGTCACTACCATAAGATCTAATGCTTAAAATATTAGGAAAAATTTCTTCATGAAGATTTGTTGACTCTTCAATGGAGTCAACCACGTCATTTTTACTTTGAAAGTTGTTATTTTTTCTATTTTCATTACATCCGAAAGTAATTACTAATACTAATATTGAGATTACATTTTTCATGTTCCAAACATAAACAATCCAACAGAGATATTATGTGTCTTGAATTTTAAATTAGGTCTATATGTTTAAAGTATTCTAAAAAAGAAGAGTAAGTTGGGAAACTTGCTCTTTTTACCTATTTTTGAGCGAATGAAAAATATTTTAAATATTTCCCTAATTCAGTCTACTATCTATTGGAAGGATGTAGATGCAAATCTAAATCATTTTAAAAGATTAATTTCTAATACTGAGAAAACAGACATTATACTTCTGCCTGAAATGTTTAACACTGCATTTTGTCCTGAATACAATTTTTTATCAGAATCGATGGATGGGAAAACAGTTAATTGGATGAAAGATCTTTGCAAAAAGAAGCAGTGTTCTGTAGTAGGAACGCTAATGATAAAAGAAGGTGAGAAAGTGTATAATCGTTTAGTTTGGGTATCAAAAAGTGGAAAAATCTACACTTATGACAAGTATCATCTATTCACTTTAACTAAAGAAGGAAAGTATTTAGAAAAAGGTATTAATCGCTTAATTGTTGAAGAAGAAGGATGGAAAATATGTCCTCTTATCTGTTATGATTTACGATTTCCAGTCTTTAGTAGAAACAATGTTGATTATGATCTCCTAATTTATCTTGCCAACTGGCCCATAAAAAGAATTGAGGCTTGGGATACACTTTTAAAAGCACGTTCCATAGAAAACCAGTGCTATACTATAGGGGTAAATAGAGTAGGTGAAGATGGAAACGGAATCCTCTTTAACGGTCACACAAAGGTATTTGATGCTTTTGGAAAGGAATTACTTTCTTCTTTAGAAAACAAAGAGGAAGTTTTGCAAATTAAAATTAATTTAGACGATCTAAAACTAAAAAGAAGACAAATGAACTTCTTAGAAGATAGAGATGGTTTTACTCTTTTGTAATCCAACTTAGCTCTAAATCCCAATTTTCTCTAATAGTTATTTTTTCGGGATAATAGCACATTCTTTCCGCCTGTTTTTTTTCTGTAAAATTACCCGTGTCCCAATATCCATTTCCATTTTCATCATGAAATGCTCTTAAGGTATATTCTCCAGTAGCAATATTTTTTAAATTAAAATTTCTTGTATTTTCAAACTGTTCTTGAAGGATGACTGTTTTGCCTTTCAATAATTGAACAATTACAACGTCACTAAGGTCCGTTTTTAAGGTTAAACGTCCTCCTTTAATAATTGTTGAGTCTTTTATAATTTCTATAGAATCAATTTTTTGTAGAGGATTAAAACTATACAGAACAATTGAAGAGTCTACTTCTATATTGATTAGATTATCGGAGAAAGATGTTAATTCCTCTTCATGATAGATATAATCACTTCCAGAAAGCGATCCTATTTGATATTTTCCAAGTTTAATATTATCCTTAAATTTTGCAATTCCATTTTCATTTGTTTTACTAATATAGCTTGGTAAAACATTGAAAATTTGAGAATCGGATACAGAATCATTATACAGTATTACCCAGCTATTTTTTTCTTTTTCGCCTGTAAAAGAATTGATAAGTTCTACGTGAAAAGAATAAAGAGTGTCATCAGTGCTATTTGCAATTTGATAATCTAAACTGTTTAGAATATTTCCTTCATTTAAATCTTTAATACAATTGTCCAAGAATATCCAATTATTAGATTCTGATATGTTTTTAAAAGTTAGCTCTACAGATTTTGATTTTACATTATAATTCAAATCCTCTAGTGGAGGAGAGCTATAGAAATTACCTACAAATTGATGTTCAACAATCTTTTCATCAAAAAATAGAATGACTTTTTCTATTTGATTATTTTGTTTATTTAATATTTCTACACTATTTATTAGTTGCGGGGGTTGAGAATCTTTTGCTCCACCAGTAGGAGGCACTATATTAGCACAACTACTAAATATTAATGTGGTTAAAATAGAAAAGTAGAGTTTCATATTGCAAATATAACGCTATGAAATTGGAATTTGAACTATACTAACTTTAATGCCCTTAATTTTTTCATAAGAACATTATCTTGGTTGATATTACAATGTTTACATAACTTATAAAGATATAATATAGTTAGTCATTTAATATTCGTAATTAAAAAACTCTTTCTAGAATTATTATATAGAACATTAAAAATTATAGAACTCCTCTATATGTAGTTAATTAGGTTTTTTGACAATTTTACGCTTCACAGCTCACGCACTCTTTTTTCTGTTTGAATTGTTGAGCAGCATTCACACTGTGTTGGTAATATAATGATTTTAGGCCAAGTTCCCATCCTTTAATATACAGTTTATTAATTTCTTTAGGAGACATGTTTGGATGTACCATCAAATTAACAGACTGGCCTTGGTCAATATAATTTTGCCTATTAGCAGCTTGGTAAATTATGTCCATTTGGTCAATTTCACAATATGTTTTGAAAACCTGCTTTTCGTTTTCAGATAAAAAATCTAAATGTTGAACAGAACCATCTCTGTCTCTAATACTATTCCAAACCTCTATATTATTCATGTTTTTTTCCTCCAAGAGTTTAATTAAAAAAGGGTTTTTTATTGTTGTTTTAGATTTTGCGATATCTTTTACATATATATTGGACCATATAGGTTCTATTCCTTGTGAAACCTGTCCAAGAATGAAGGCAGAAGAAGTTGTTGGAGCAATCGCATTTAGGGTTGCGTTCCTTCTTCCTGTTCCCTGAAGAACCTTAGGCTCTCCAAATTTTTTGGCTAACGCCTCTGAGGCTTCATACGACTTGTTTTTAATAAATTTGAATATTTCCGTATTTAAATAATACGCTTCTTGACTGTTAAATGCAAGCATTTTAGATTGAAGCAGTGAATGCCAACCAAGCACGCCTAATCCAAGAGCTCTGTGTTCGGAAGCGAAACGATAAGCTCTTTGCATAAATAAAAATGTTTGTTGGTCATCAAGATCAGAAGATTTTTTATACACATCTAGCTTCTCAATAAATTCAGATATTACCGCGTCTAAGAAATATATCATAGTTTCTACAGCATCAGTGTCTTTCCACTTATCATAATGTAATACATTAATTGAAGATAAACAACATACAAATGACCAGTCTTCATTAGTTGGTAGCATTATTTCAGTGCATAAATTACTTGCGTTGATACTCCACTTGTTTTTTTGATATACTTCTGGAGCACCGGAGTTTGCATTATCTTTAAAAAATATATAAGGATACCCAATTTCCCCCCTTCTCTGCAGTACTTTTGCCCAAATATTTCTTTTATCTACATCTCCGTCAATCATTTCATTCATCCATTTATTAGTAACGGTTACACCGTGGGTAAGTTCTTGAATTGGGTTTCCTTCTGTGCCTATATCTAAAAATTCTAAGATGTCTTCGTGCTCTACAGGTAAATATGGAGAGAATCTCCCCCTCCTAACAGATCCCTGACTTACAACATCAACCATTGTTTCAAAAAGCTTCATTATATGAACCGCTCCAGAAGCTTCCCCATTGTTTTTTACTTGAGCCCCACGATGTCTAATATTTCCAAAATATCCAGATGTACCTCCTCCCAATTTAGACATCATACCAACTTCAGATTGAGTGAAAAGAATATTTCCCATGTCATCTGCAATATTAGAACCAAAACAGCTGATAGGCAGCCCTCTTTTTTTTCCAAAATTAGACCATACAGGAGAAGATAAAGAATAAAAACCTTGTTCCATATAACTAAAAAACTTATCAGCAAAACCTTTGATTTGAAGAATTTCTTCAGCTCTCTGAGCAATTTCTTTTATTCTCTCTTCCGGTGTAACCCCATCAGGTATGTATCCTGCAGATAAAAAATTTCTACTATGATCTGTTAACCATTCAAAACTCGCACTCTCATTTTCTTTCAGCAAATCTTTATTTATTGCAATTGGATTGTTATCTAATTCTGGGCTTATTTTTAAATTATCTTTTGTTATTTTCATCTTAAAATAGGTCATCTGCTGTTATACTTTGTGTTCTTTTACTATAATTTATAGACCTTTTTACGAAAAAGTCTCCATGCTTAGTTCCTATGATCTCGTCATTGAACCATTCTGTCTCATTAAGGATGTTTTGGTCTGTTTTGAAAACCTTATTGACACCAATACTATCAAGCGACCTGTTAAACCTGTCTTTGATAAATTCTTTTACCTGAATTTTGGGTAAAAAGTCTAATTCCCCTTCTTCAAAAATCCAATCAATTAAAGCGCTTTCTGCTCCATATGCATCAATGCACATAGTTTGTATTCGATTTTCGTATTCTGCATCAAACCATTCAGGGTTTTCTGATTTTACTATTTTTATTAAATCAATCCCAAAATCTCCATGAATTTGTTCTTCTTTTGATGTTGCTTCAACAACATTAGAAATACCTTTTAACATATTTTTATGTTTATTAAATGCCATGATTATAAGAAATTGAGAAAAAAGAGAAACATGCTCTATAAAAAGAGAAAATAATAAGACAGATTCTACATATTCCTTATTACTCTCACTCTTAGAGGTTGCCAAAGCTCCGTCTAGATATCTCACCCTCTTCATTATAACTGGGTTTTTTTTCAGGTTTTTAAATTCTGTATTAAGCCCAAGGATTTCCAATAAATGGGAATATGCGTCAGTGTGCCTTACTTCGCTTTCAGCAAATGTAGCTCCAACTGAACCTATCTCTGGTTTTGGGATTTTATGATAAATATCACCCCAAAAACTTTTTACAGCAACTTCAATTTGTGAGATTGCTAACATTGCATTTTTTATTGCATTTTTTTCTATATCAGTTAGATGGGTTTTAAAATCTTGTATATCACTAGTAAAATTAAACTCAGAATGAATCCAATATGAATGTCGAATAGCGTCTACATAATCATAAAGTTCTGGATATTCGTAGGGTTTTAGTGTAATTCTTCTTTCAAAAATATTTCTTTGTCGTTTTTTTGTCTGCTCGTTTCTATATAGAATATAAGCTTTGGCAGCCTTTAAATAGTCACTTTTCATTAAGGTCTGTTCGACTAAATCCTGAATTTCCTCAACATTAGGAATATAGTATGGGATGTTTTCTTTCCTTAAAAGTAAACTTGACTGTACTTGGTTAGAAATATTTTCCGCTTCATCATTGCTTCCTTCTCCTACAGATTGCATTGCTTTCAAAATAGCTTCTGTAATTTTTACAATAAGAAAAGGTTTTTTTAAATGGTTTCTTTTATAGATTTCTTCTATTTGCATATTTTGTTTCTTTTTAAAAATAATTTCAACCTAATATTACAACTAAATAAAATATCTTAAACTTTAATAGATATTTATTTTTAACAACAGTTAGTTAAAAAAACAAAAAACCGATAAAGCTTTTACTATTGTTAAGTTTGATTAAGTATTATATATTTTGTTTCTAAATTTACGTCTACAATTTTAAAAATATATTCCCTCATATTACACACTTCTGTTTTCAATTACTAACATTTTTTTTAACAAAATGATAAGAAAAATTTAATACTAGATTAAATTAAAATTATAGATAAAGGGTAATAAATTATAAGTTGTTGAAATTCAATAAAATGAAAAAAATGATGAATTATAAAATGTATATTGTTTTATTAGTTTTTAACAACTATGATAAAACCTTATTTAATATACTGTCAAATAAAATTTTTCCGTCTGTATTGTTAAGTTCAGTGTCCGCTGCTCGTTCAGGATGAGGCATCATACCAAATACATTTCTGTTTTCATTACAGACTCCTGCAATATTTAAGGCAGAGCCGTTTGGATTTGCTTGCTCTGTAACATCTCCATTTTCGTCAGAATACTTAAACAATATTTGGTCGTTTTTAATTAACTGGTTTAGTGTTTTTTCATCAGCATGATATCGACCTTCACCATGGGCAATTGGAATTTTTATTACAGTATCAGAATACTGATTAGTTACTAAAGTATTTTTAGTTGTTGCTGTTAAATGTATATTCTTACAAATAAATTTATGATTTGTATTATGTAATAAAGCTCCTGGCAGCAATCCTGATTCGCATAATATCTGGAATCCATTACAGATACCCATTACAAATCCTCCATTATCCGCATGTTCTACAACCTTTTGCATAATTGGAGAGTAGTTTGCAATCGCTCCAGATCTTAAATAATCTCCGAATGAAAACCCTCCGGGTAATACGATAAAATCGCACTTTTGTAAATCAGTATCTTTATGCCAAAGTTTAACCACCTCTTGTTTCATGATATCTTTTAAAACATATACCATGTCCATATCACAGTTAGATCCAGGGAAAACGACAACTCCAAATTTCATAGTTTTATTTTTTTTAAAGAAAGTACAAAATTACATATTAATCATTGATAGACGATAAAAAACAGAACTAAAAAGAAAAAGTAAGAATATAAATCCCCCAACTCTTTCTTTCTTATAGTAAACAAAGAAATTACCTATAATAATACTTAAAGGAGTAAATATTAGAATTATAGAATCGGTATTTTTAGTGAATAAGAATACTAATATACTTATTAATAAATAGAATACTATAATAGTAAATGATTCCCTACTCCTGATACTTTTCTTATACATCCACCTAAATAGTTCGTAAATAGAAAGAATACTCACTAGAGATAAAATTGAATACCAAAACATCTCATGAAAATTTAACAATATCACATTAAAATTTAAATTTGTCAAACTAAATTCGATATCAGCGAAGTATAAAGAATCTCCATTAATTATTTGATAAGTCCACAAAAAGAAATAAGGAACAAATAGAGGTAGAATAGAAAGAAAAATTATCCTCCAATTTATGTTCCTAAAAATAATAGAACTTATTAAAATTAATACGACAAAAACCAGAATGTTTGGTAGATAAAAAGATAATAAAGAAATAATTAATCCCGCATTAAAAACTAATGAATAAGGTTGTTTTTGTTTGTATAGTGATAGTAGATAATAAAGAAAAAATAACAACACAAAAGAGAATAGGATCATTTCATGATTCGTAACAAATGTTGTGTTTAGCAATAAAAACACAAATGCTGTTACAAAATTAGGTTTTTTAATAACATCTTTTTCATAGACAAGATTATTTAACCCAATCGAATGAAAACATGTTATTACACAACAACACAATAAAACACATACCGAATAGAATGGAAATATATTTTCAATATTTTGAAATTTTTCTGTAAAAAAAGATGTAGAGAAAAACAATAAACAAAATATTATAAATAATATCATTAAATATGAATGACTATTTTTTAGATGTTTTAGAATCATTTATTATTAAAAATATTTTAGTTTTGCATTCAAAATTAAAAAACAGATGATGTTAAGAGATATATTTTATGCAATTGGGGATTCATTTCAGACGATTTTTGAGATAATGCCATTGTTCGCAGATTACATTAATTACTTTTTTATGGTTGTAATTTTTGTTTTTCTAGTATTATGGACTGGAAAAATGTTTGGACACAGAAAAAGAGGAGAAGAACACGCTTCATCATAAATCAAACCCTATATCTTTTCTGTAGTATTTTCCTTCAAAATGTATTTTTTCAGCATTTTTGAAAGATTTTTCAACCGCTTCATCTATATCCTTTCCGAATGAGGTGATTGCTAACACCCTTCCTCCATTAGTTTCTATTTTTTCTTTATTCTTTTTAGTCCCCGCGTGGAATACAGTACTCCCTTCTACCTCTTTAAAACCAGTGATTTCCATACCTTTTTTATAGCTTTCAGGATATCCCCCAGATACTAACATTACAGTAGTAGCAACCTCTTCCGAAATATTAAAATCAATTTCAGAAAAAGAACCATTCCCTATGCCTCTAAATAGATTTAATAAGTCAGATTTTATTCTAGGGATTACTACTTCTGTTTCCGGGTCTCCCATTCTTACATTATACTCAATTACTTTAGGATTCCCATTTTCAACCATCAAACCTATAAAGATAAATCCTTTGTAATCAATATCTTCTTCAACTAATCCTTTAATAGTTGGCTTGATAATTTCTCTTTCTACTTTTTCAATGAAGAATCTGTCTGCAAATGGTACAGGAGAAATTGCTCCCATTCCTCCAGTATTTAATCCCGTATCCCCCTCTCCGATCCTCTTATAATCTTTAGCTGATGGAAGTATCTTATAAGAAATACCATCTGTTAGTACAAAAACAGAAAGTTCTATTCCTTTAAGATATTCTTCAATAACCACTTTACTACTTGCGTCTCCAAATTTGGCATCAGTAAGCATTTCTTTTAGGGATCGCTTAGCTTCTTCCAATGTTTCTGGAATCAAAACTCCTTTACCAGCAGCAAGGCCGTCTGCCTTAAGCACATAAGGAGGGGGTAGGGTTTCTAAAAATTGATACCCTTCTTCTATGGTATCTTTTGTAAAGGATTTATATGACGCAGTTGGAATTCCATGTTTTGTCATGAATTTCTTCGAGAATTCTTTACTTCCCTCTAATTGAGCTCCTTTTTTGGAAGGTCCTATTACAACAACGTGTTGTAGTTTTTCATGTGCATTAAAATAGTCGTAAATCCCATTGACTAAAGGATCTTCCGGGCCAACAATTAACATGTTAATGTCTTCAGAAATACAAAGTTCTTTAATTTTCTCAAATTCATTTACACCAATTTCTATGTTTGTTCCTACTTGTGCTGTTCCTGCATTACCCGGGGCAATTAGTAATTTTTTACACAAACTTGATTGTGACACTTTCCATGCAAATGCATGCTCTCTTCCTCCTCCTCCTAATATTAATACATTCATTATTTTTCCATTTCTTTTATTATTTCTTCAGTTAATTCCATATTATGAAAGACTTGTTGAACATCATCATCTTCCTCTAATTTGTCTAATAGTTTTAAAACAATTTTAGCGTCTTCTACAGAAATTTTTTTAGTATTGTTAGGAATTCTTTGTAATTCTGAATTTTGTATTTCAATTTCTAATCGTTCGAGACAGTTTTGCATATTACTAAATTCTGGAAAATCACAATATATTGTAATAGACTCTCCATCCTCCTCTAACTCTTCTAGCCCCCCATCAATTAATTCCATTTCCAGTTCTTCTATATCTATTCTTACTTGACTTGGATCTATTGTAAAAACTCCTTTTCTGTCAAAAATAAATTCTAAAGCCCCATTTTTATCTAAATTTCCTTCACACTTACTAAAATGAGAACGAACATTCGCAACGGTTCTGTTGTTATTGTCAGTTGTACAATCTACAAATACAGCTATACCATGAGGAGCGTACCCTTCCAAACTCATTTCTGTATAACTAGCAGCGTCTGAACCACTTGCCTTTTTAATAGCTCTTTCTACATTGTCTTTTGGCATGTTTGCTGCTTTTGCATTTTGCATAACCTGCCTAAGTCTGGAATTTGTTTCTGGATCTGGACCACCTTCTTTAACTGCAATAGAAATATCTTTTCCTATTCTAGAGAAAGTCTTTGACATAGCAGACCAACGCTTCATTTTTCTTGCTTTTCTAAATTCAAATGCTCTTCCCATATTTTATTATTTAATCATCTAGTTTTAATACTGCTAAGAATGCTTTTTGAGGAATTTCTACATTTCCAACCTGTTTCATTCTCTTTTTCCCCTTCTTTTGTTTTTCCAAAAGTTTTCTTTTTCTAGAAATATCCCCTCCATAACATTTAGCAGTTACATCTTTTCGGAGTGCTTTTATTGTTTCTCTACTAATAATTTTTGCACCAATCGCAGATTGAACCGCAATATCAAATTGTTGTCTTGGGATTAACTCCTTCAATTTAACACAAATTTTTCTTCCTAAAGATTGTGCATTTTTTCGGTGAATTAATGCTGACAAAGCATCTACTTGTTCTCCATTTAACAGGATGTCTAATTTTATTAAATCGGACTTTCGGTATTCTGATGGTTGATAATCGAAAGAAGCGTACCCTCTAGAAACAGATTTCAACTTGTCATAAAAATCAAAAACAATTTCACCTAATGGCATATTAAAAGAAAGCTCTACTCTTTCCGTAGTTAAATATACCTGATTAGTCAGTTCTCCTCTTTTATCAATACATAAATTCATGATGGTGCCTACAAATTCAGATTTAGTAATTATTTGAGATTTAATGTAAGGTTCTTCCACATAATCTAAGGTACTAGGGTCGGGGAAGTCAGTTGGGTTATGAACTTCAATTTTTGCTCCTGCGGTTGTGTATGCTTTATAAGATACATTTGGGACAGTAGTAATTACGGTCATATCAAATTCTCTTTCTAACCTTTCCTGAATGATTTCCATATGTAGCATTCCAAGAAAACCGCACCTAAATCCAAACCCTAAAGCAACTGAAGATTCTGGCTCAAAAGTTAAAGAAGCATCATTTAATTGAAGTTTCTCCATGGATTTTCTTAGTTCTTCATAATCTTCTGTGTCTACAGGATAAATCCCAGCAAAAACCATTGGTTTTACATCTTCAAAACCATGAATAGCTTCCGTCGATGGGTTAGTAGTAGATGTAATCGTATCTCCTACCTTTACTTCTCTAGCATCTTTGATTCCAGAGATAATATATCCCACCTCTCCTGTACTTAATTGATGTTTGGGTTCTTGTTTAAATTTTAATGTACCTATTTCATCAGCAAAATATTCTTTCCCTGTAGCTAAAAATTTAACCTTTTCACCTTTCTTAATTTCCCCATTAACAATTTTAAAATAAGCTTCAATTCCTCTAAATGAATTGTACACAGAGTCAAAAATCATTGCCTGTAAAGGGGCGTTGTTATCCCCAACAGGATGAGGGATTTTTTCTACGATTGCTTCTAAAATTTCATCTATACCTAATCCTGTTTTTGCAGAAGCCGGAATAATATCGTTATCAACACAACCTAATAGGTCAATAATTTGATCTTTAACAACCTCTGGATCCGCAGAAGGTAAATCAATTTTATTAAGAACGGGAATGATTTCCAAATCGTTTTCTAATGCTAAATATAAATTAGATATAGTTTGAGCCTGAATACCTTGTGCAGCATCTACAATTAATAAAGCTCCTTCACAAGCCGCTATTGATCTAGAAACTTCATAAGAAAAATCCACATGCCCAGGAGTATCAATAAGATTAAGTATAAAATCTTCCCCATTTAGAGTGTATTCCATTTGAATCGCATGACTTTTAATTGTAATTCCTCTTTCCCTTTCCAAATCCATATTGTCTAGGAGCTGATCTTGAGAATCTCTATCTGAAACAGACCCAGTAAACTCCAAAAGTCTATCTGCTAAAGTGCTTTTACCATGGTCAATATGTGCAATAATGCAAAAATTTCTAATCTTCTTCATAAGTATGCGAAAATACATTTTTTAGTGCAAACTATTACCCATGATGCTATCAAAAAAATCTTTATTATTGCTAAAATTAAAAACGAAAAAATGAGTAAAGTAAAAATTAATAGAAAGCGACATATTTTTAAAGCAATTACATGGAATCTGCTTGCAATGACAACAACATTTGTAGTTCTTTCTTACCTCCCTCCTTATTTTGGATTTGAACCAATCGACAAAAGTTCAGTTGGATGGTTAGTTATTTTAGATAGAGTTGCAAAATTGATATTTTATTATCTTCATGAAAGAGCTTGGTTTTCATCTAATTGGGGAGTTGTAAAGACAACAAAAGCATAAAATTAACTGTTTTCTTTATAGAGATAGTTTATTTTATTTTTTTCCTCTAATTCTTCCTCAATTTCATAATTGTATATTTTAGGCTGAGGACCTTTCCTTCGGAAAAAAACTGCAAGTATTGCTCCTGCAATTGCTCCTGAAAGATGAGCAGTTTGCGAAATACGATCCTGTTCTATTTCGATTATACCCCAAAGGTTAAAGAAGTTAAGAAAGATCACCAGAAAGGATAACATTGCGAGTCTTGGTTGTTTCTTTATAAATCCGCTTACTAATATAAAGGATCCTAATGAATACACCACTCCACTTGCTCCAACCACGTTGATACTAGGATTACCAATTATCCATAAAACACTCCCACTAAGAAGATAAGAATATAAAAACACCTTATTCGAAACAGAATGATAGACCTGAGAAATAATCCCTCCTAATATTAAAAGAGGATAAGTATTATTAAATAAATGGTTTATATCAGAATGAATAAAAGGAAATGTTATTATTCCAAAGATATTCTCAAAACTTAACGGTCTAATTCCATACTGTACAAAACTTATGTCAAAAATATATTCAACGCCTATTATAATCCAAATAATAAATACAAACAAAAGGGGAGTAAACATTATCTTTATAATATAAGATAAATTATTTTTCATATTAGTTAAAAGTTGAGGATAAAATTATAATTTTACATACAATTATGATTCCAAAAAACAAACTTTTTTTATTAGATGCATACGCCTTGATATATAGAGCGTATTTCGCATTTATAAAGAACCCAAGAATAAACTCAAAAGGACTAGACACTTCTGCTATCTTTGGGTTTACAAATACTTTGGTAGAGCTTATAAGAAAAGAAAAACCAACCCATATTGCAGTTTGTTTTGATAGAAGCGGTCCAACTTTTAGACATGAGGAATATGAAGATTATAAAGCGCATAGAGAGCCAACTCCTGATGGAATTATTACAGCAAAACCCTATATTGACAGATTGTTAGACGCTATGAATATTCCTAGAATATATCTGGATGGGTATGAAGCGGATGATGTAATAGGAACCTTAGCTAAAAAAGCGGAGAAAAAAGACTTTCAAGTCTATATGATGACCTCTGATAAGGATTTTGCACAATTAGTTTCTGAAAACATTTTCATGTATCGACCTGGAAATAAATGGAGCCCGACGGAAACTTGGGGAATAAAAGAGGTGTTAGAAAAATTTCAAATTAAAAAAGTGTCTCAGGTTATAGATTATTTAGCAATGATGGGAGATGCGGTAGATAATATTCCTGGATTGCCAGGCGTTGGGAAAAAGACAGCTCAGAAATTTATTGCTCAGTATGGTTCTATTGAGAGTCTTTTGGGAAATACTCACGAAATAAAAGGAAAACTTAGAGAAAAANTAGAAGCTGCTAAAGAACAAGGGATATTATCAAAAAGATTNGCTACAATTGAAACCAATGTNCCAATAGATCTTGANGAAAATNNCTTGAAGTTTTCAGGATTTAANACNAATCAAATAAAAGAATTGTTTGAAGAGCTTGAGTTTAAAACTATTTTACAAAGGGTTTTATCTATTTCTAATTCAGATANTTCTNATNTAAANAAAGAANNACNGNTAAAAGAAAAAGAGTTAATNACTGATGGTCAGTTAGANATGTTCTCTGCAAATTCTGAAGAANANNAGAAGAAAGNGGAGGTGAAAAAAGATTATAAAATTATTTCAGATACATCTATTTTATATTCAGAGATTCAGAAAANAGGAATTTGTTCTTTTCAACTACTTTGTAATTCNTTATCAAATTTCAATGAAAAAATNATAGGNTTNTCTATNTCTTATNAGAAAAACNAAAGTGTTTATCTNNCATTTTCNGATGANGNAAGNGTNTTNTTAAATAAGATATTTCAGGANGAAGNAATTTTAAAAATAGGATCGAATATAAAAGAACAAGTTAAGATATTATCAAAATATNANACNGAAGAAATTATAAATATTTTTGATGTTTCGGTTGCTCATTATTTNCTCCATCCAGATATGAGGCATGATATAGAAATTTTATCNGAAAACTATCTTAACTATAATTGTTTTGATATTTCTTCAGTGCTAGGAAAAGGAAAACAAAAAAGAAGTATTTCAGAATTNTCTTCAGAAAAACAGATGTTCTATTGTTGTGAGCTTNCGGATATTCANTTACAATTGTCGGATATTTTNACAAAAGAAATGGAAGAGTTAAATCTTTTTAAANTGTTTNNATCAGTGGAAATGCCTCTTTTAAANGTTTTAGGAAAGATGGAACTAGAAGGNATAAANCTNGATACNGAGATGCTACANGAATTTTCAATTGAACTNTCAGAAGAAATTAANCNATTAGAACAAAAAATATTTCATCTTTCNGGANAGGATTTTAATATTTCCTCNCCTAAACAATTAGGAGAAATTTTGTTTGATAAAATGCAAATTGTANAAAAGGTNAAGAAAACNAAGTCNGGACAATANTCAACNTCTGAAGAAACNTTAAGTAAANTAAAAGGAGATCANCCTATAATNGATTTAATTTTAGAATATAGAGGACTACAAAAACTACTATCAACTTATGTAAANGCTTTACCTCTTTTAATAGATGANGATACCGGGAAAATACANACAACCTTTAATCAATCTGTTGCAGCTACTGGAAGACTCAGNTCTGTGAATCCTAATTTNCAAAATATTCCTATAAGAACTGAAAAGGGNAGAAAAATGAGAGAATCTTTTATACCTAGAAATTCNGATTTTGAAATATTAGCAGCAGATTATTCACAAATTGAACTTAGAATAATGGCATCATTAAGTGAGGACGAATCTATGTTAAATGCATTNAANAAAGGAGTGGATATTCATTCCGCTACAGCTGCAAAAGTATATAAAGTAAAGNAANAAGATGTNACNAGAGAAATGCGTTCNCATGCNAAGATGGTTAATTTTGGAATAATTTATGGNATATCTNCATTTGGNTTATCTCAAAGATTAGGGATAAAAAGAAAAGANGCATCAGAGATAATTGAAAATTATTTTGAAGAATTNCCTAAAGTAAAAGNGTATATGGANAATANTATTTTACNAGCCAGAGATAATGAGTTTGTAGAAACCATATTAGGAAGAAGAAGGTATTTAANGGATATAAACTCTAGGAATGGNATAATGAGATCNTTTGCAGAANGNAATGCTATAAATGCTCCAATTCAAGGCTCAGCAGCAGATATTATNAAAAAAGCAATGATTGAAGTACAAGANGAAATAGAGNNACAGAATTTAGAGTCNAAAATGTTACTACAGGTTCATGATGAACTTGTGTTTGACATNAANAAAGAGGAAAGNGATGTGATGATGAAAATTNNAAAAGAGAAAATGGAACAAACAATTANANTAAATGTTCCTCTGGTGGTNGATATGGGTGTNGGNGNAAATTGGNTGNTAGCTCACTAATTANTTCTTATTGATAAATAAAATATATAATAGAACAAAAGCGATAACCCCAATAAATGCACTNCCTGCATCTTGTATGTTCTTCACAGGGTTCCANCCTAATATTGTATCATCAATTAATAATTGAACAATAACTCCCAAACAAAGAAACATAAGAGAGGNNGNAATTAATTCCTTACATATTTTTCCAAATTTTTTGAGTAGTTTATTAAATTTATCCATTTATTATGATATTTGATGTCAAAATTACAAATTAAAATAAAATAGCCCTTAATTATAAGGGCTATTTTATNAAATTTTATAAAACTAAATTATTTTGANAGTAAGCNCCAAACAATTAGCANTACAATTANTCCTCCTACACCTCCAGCAGGATCAGCNAANTCTCCAAGAACTGATGAAATATTAGCTATTACATCTATCCCCATTAATCCCGCGTCTCCAAATACAAGAGTAGCAGCAACTCCTAANGCTAAAAGACCTAAAATTACTCCAGTTAGACCTTTTACAAAGTCATTAAATAATTTAAATACATTGTTCATAATNAAAAAAATTTTGGTTAATAATACCCCAAACTTAGAAACATAATTTGTTTTAAACTCTTTTTTTATAGTTTTTTTAAACTAAACAACNNATTAATATTTTNATCTTATTTACNAAANANTAAAAATTACAANATANTGANTAACAATAANATANNGTTGTTTTTNGNTCTGTTTCAACTAAATTTTTACTGGTTTTTTCAACATAAATTTGTTAAAAATTGAAATAACNTNTAAACNATTGAAAATCAGNNCNTAACTAANTANAACATAGGNAAAAANACATGATATTATTAACTTAATTCAATATTACGTANCGAAAGTATGTTTTCGTTGAATTTTTCAGGATTTTGTATAATTATNTGAATTTTTCTAGCAACAATCGAACTACATTCTAGCTGNTCTGNTTCATAATATTCTACAAATTGNTTTTTAAGNGGGAAATCTACTTCTNTAGTATTTCTGATTTTACTTTGCATATTAGTGTCAACTATACCTGGATGAATAGAGAACACCTTTAGCTTTAAGATATCTTCTTCTGCAATTGTATCCGACAAACGATCTATAGCAGCTTTCGTTGAGCAATAAGTACTCCAAGAGGGTATAGATTTTGTTGCAGCTCCAGATCCAATATTTAGAATTAACTTTTGTTGCTGATAAGTATTAATAAACTTATGTGAGAGTATACAAGGAGTGATTATATTCAGATTATATTCAGAAATGATATTTTCCTCTTTTTTTTTGTTAAATGGTATAATCTCGCCTATTGTGGCCGCATTATTAATTAGCACAACATTTCCACCCTCATTATCTGGGAAGGATATGTTTCTAACATTATCAATAATACTCAAATCAATTTGTATGAACTCAAAATTGGGATGATTAATGTTATTATTTCTGGAGTATCCAACCACTTTATAACCTTTGTTAAGTAGTAGTTTTGCTACTGATTTTCCAACACCACTACCTGTTCCTGTTATAAGAGCAAGTTTGTTCACTTAAATTAGATTTAGTGCTTTTTCTAAATCTGAAACTAAATCTTCCACATCTTCCACACCTACACTTAATCTGATAAGAGTATCTATTACTCCTGTCTTTTCTCTTTCTAATTTAGGAATTGCAGCATGTGTCATTGAGGCGGGGTGACCTATTAGAGACTCGACTCCTCCTAGACTTTCTGCTAGAGTAAAATAATGTGTATTTGAGACTAATTTTAAGGCTTGTTCTAATTTATTACCCACCAGTGTAAAAGAAACCATTCCTCCAAAGTCCTCCATTTGCTTTTTTGCTATTTCATGATTATGGTGTGATTCAAAACCCGGCCAAAAAACCTTATCTACTTTAGGATGATTTTTTAGGAAGTGAGCAATTTCTTTTCCGTTTTCGCAATGTCTTTGCATTCTTAAATGTAGTGTTTTTATCCCTCTCAAAACTAGGAATGAATCCATTGGACCCGGAACAGCACCACAAGAATTCTGGATATGATATAATTTTTGCGCTAATTCATCATCTTTACAAATAGCAGCTCCCATTACAACATCAGAATGTCCTCCCATATATTTAGTAAGTGAATGCATTACAATATTAGCTCCTAGATCTAATGGTCGTTGTAAATAAGGTGTAGCAAATGTATTATCTACTACAAAAATTAGATTATGGTTTTTAGAAATTTCTCCTAAACTTTCAATATCTATGATGTTAAGCATTGGATTGGTAGGTGTTTCTGCCCAAAGCATTTTAGTATTGTTATTAATTAACTCTTCAATTTTTGAAGTTTCCTCCATCCCAACAAAATGAAATTTAATTCCATATGTTTCAAAAATAGAATTAAAAATTCGATAGGTTCCTCCATATAAATCATTAGTAGAGATAACTTCATCTCCAGGTTTTAGTAGTTTAATAATTGCATCAATTGATGCTAAACCACTTCCAAAACAAAGACCATATTTCCCATTTTCTAAGGAAGCTAAATTATTTTCTAAAGCTGTTCTAGTAGGATTGCCTGTTCTGGAGTATTCATATCCTTTAAAGTCCCCTGGACTGGCTTGTTTGTAGGTGGAGGTTTGATATATAGGAGTCATTATCGCGCCTGTAGAGGGGTCTGCTTCTTGACCCGCATGAATAGTTTTCGTTCCGAATTTCATTTGATTAATTTTTAAGGACAGCAAACTTACCAAAATTTGTAGAATTTAATTTTACTTTTGTAAAAAAGATATTTAAGAGGAAACTTTCCTAAATTTGTAAAAAAAATAAAGATGATTCAATCAATGACAGGCTATGGAAAAGCCGAATTAAATCTTAAGAATGCGAATTTTACTATTGAAGCAAAATCATTAAATTCAAAGCAAATAGATGCTAATATAAAAATGTCTTCTGTTTACAGGGATAAAGAGATAGGGCTCAGAAAATTAGTTTCCGAAAAACTAAAAAGAGGAAAAATAGAGATTTCTATTTGGAGAGAGAAGTCAGATTCTTCTGCAAAATTTACCTTAAATAAAGAGGTGATAAAAGACTATCACAATCAGATTGAACTCCTAAGAAAAGAATTGGGATACAAAAATCCATTTTCCAAAACAGATCCGGGAATCTATTCTGATATTTTACAAACTATGGTTCATATGCCAGATATAATGATAAAGGGTGAAGAAGAAGCGGATGAACATGAATGGATAGAGATTGAAAAAGGCGTGGAGACCGCAATAGATAATTTAACACAATTCCGTTTGGATGAAGGCAGGAAATTAGAGCAAGATATTACGCAAAGAGTTAACAAATTATCAGATTTATTAGTAGAAGTGTCCCCTTTTGCAAAGGCAAGAATTAAAAAGATAAAAAAGATTTTAACAGAAAAACTTTTAGATTTGGAGTCTAAAAATATAGAGGAAAACAGATTAGAACAAGAGTTGATTTATTATTTAGAGAAACAAGACATTACTGAAGAACAAGTTAGATTAGACGCTCATTTATCCTATTTTATCGAAACTATGAAAACAGATTCTCCAAATGGTAAAAAATTAGGTTTTATAGGACAGGAAATTGGCAGAGAAATTAACACAATTGGTTCTAAATCTTCAGATGCAAACATGCAAAAAATTGTAGTACAAATGAAGGATGAATTGGAAAAAATTAAAGAACAATTATTAAATATATTGTAGTGGGAAAACTCATTGTTATATCAGCTCCTTCTGGGGCAGGAAAAACCTCCATTGTTCATAATTTACTAAAAAACACACCTGAATTATCCTTTTCTGTTTCTGCATGTAGCCGAGAGAAAAGAGAGAGTGAAATAGACGGAACAGATTATCATTTTGTGGGAATAGAAGCATTTAAGCAAAAGATAAAGGAGGGGGCATTTTTGGAATGGGAAGAGGTATATCATAATCAGTATTATGGGACTTTAAAATCTGAATTAGAACGAATTTGGGACAAAGGAAAAACTGTTATTTTTGATGTGGATGTAATTGGAGGATTAAATATAAAAAAACAGTTTCCTTCAGAATGTTTATCTATTTTTATTATGCCTCCTTCCATAGAGGTTTTAAGAAAAAGATTAAGTGGAAGAGGGTCGGAATCTGAAGAAAGTTTAGGAAAAAGATTAGGAAAGGCGAAAGAAGAAATTGCGAATAATCACAAATTTGATGTAGTGATTTTAAATGATGACTTTGCGACAGCTTGTGCAGAAACTAAGGAAGTTATAACCAATTTTATTCATTCATAACAAATGAAAATAGGTCTGTTTTTTGGAAGTTTTAATCCTCTACATATAGGACATAAAATCATAGCTTCTTATTTAGTAGACTTTTCAGATTTGGAAAAGGTATTGTTTGTGGTATCTCCTCAAAATCCTTTAAAGCAAAAAAGAACGTTATTAGATCAACATCATAGGTTACAAATTATTAGAACAGAGTTGGAGGACAATTCAAAACTAGATGTTTCCGATATAGAATTTAGTATGCCCCAACCATCCTATACTATTGATACTTTGGTGCGATTATCAGAAAAGTATCCTGAAAATGAATATACATTAATTATGGGAGGAGATAATCTTAAGAATTTTCACAAGTGGAAAAATTGCGAGCAGATTTTGGAAAATTATTCAATTTATATATATCCAAGATATGGTTTTGAAATAGATGTTTCTCATAAAAACATCCATTTGATAGAAGGTGTCCCTCAAATCGCAATCTCTGCGTCTTTCATCAGGAAATCGATTAAAGAAGGGAAAGATGTTTCCTATTTGATGCCGGAAAAAGCTTGGAAATATACAAACGAAATGAATTTCTATAGATGATAAATAAAATCAACCAGATAGCATTATTTGTTTCATTGTTTGTATTATGTTCTTGTTCTATTCAGTTCCAAATTAATACAGAAGTAGACGCTAGTTCAGATGCGCATGACATAAATATTGTTGTGGAAAGCACTCAAAAAAACGATTATATAGGTTGGTGGATATACGGAGAGGGGACTCATATTTTTAAAGATGAATCTACATTGGAAGAGTGGTATTTAGAATTTCCAAATGAAGATACGGAACAGCTAAAAGAGTTGTATTTAGCAGTTTGTGAGATGGAGTATTTCCCAATGGAATGTAAGATGAGAGGACATTTTAGAAATAATATAATTAACAAACATAAAACCCTAATAGTTCATACATTTGAAATCCTCTACATTCAAGGTTGTGGCGAATAAAAACAATAAGATGAATAAAATTATACCATTTATATTACTTAGTATATTCATATCTTGTAGTTCAGAGAAAAATATACAATATCCAATAACAGAAAAAATACTAGTAACAGATACTTATTTCAACACTACCATAGAAGACCCTTACAGATGGTTGGAGGAGGATACCTCTTTAAAAGTAAAGGACTGGATAGAGGAGCAGAATAAACTTACTTTTTCTTACTTGGAAAAAATCCCACAAAGAGATAATATAAGAAATAGGTTAGAAGACTTATGGAATTATGAAAAAATAGGAACTCCATTTATAGAGGGAGAGTATACTTATTTTTATAAGAATGATGGTTTACAAAACCAGTATGTACTTTACAGAAAAAGGGGAGGGGAAGAAGAATCTGTTTTCATTGATCCAAATCAATTTTCGGAAGATGGCACTATTTCTTTATCGGGAATTTCTTTTTCCGAAGATGGTAGTTTGTTGGCCTATTCTATTTCAGAAGGAGGTTCTGATTGGAGAAAAGTTATTGTTATAGAAACCGAAAATAAAAGTCAAGTAGAAGACACTCTATTAGATGTAAAATTTTCAGGAATTAGTTGGAATGGAAATGATGGTTTTTACTATTCTACATACGATAAACCACAAACATCTACTCTTTCTGACAAAACGGATCAGCATAAATTGTACTACCACACTCTAGGGACACCTCAAGAAAAGGATAAAGTAGTTTTTGGGGACAAACAAAAGTTCAGGTATGTGAGTGGATATATTACTGAAGATCAGAACTACTTAGTGATTAGTGCTTCAAAAACAACATCTGGAAACAATCTATTTATAAAGGACAGAACCAAAAAAGAATCTCCCCTTATTCAGATTACAGATAACTTTGAGAGTAATAGTTACATTTCTCATAATATAGGCAGTAAACTTTATATAACTACTAATTTGAATGCTCCAAACAAGAGGATGATTACTACAGATGCAAGTAATCCACAATTAGAAAACTGGAAAGATTTTATAGAAGAAACAGACAATGTGTTGACCGTGTCAAAAGGAGGTGGATACTTTTTTGCAAAATATTTTATAGATGCAAATTCTAAGGTGTTCCAATACAATTATGACGGAGATTTTATAAGAGAAGTCGCATTTTCAGGAAAAGGAAATGTTAGTGGTTTTGGTGGAAAAGAAGATCAAAAAGACATTTTTTACAGATTTAGCAATTATATCACACCAGGATCATCATTTAATTATAATGTAGAAAGTGGAGAATCTACTTTGTATTGGAAACCAGCCATTGATTTTGATTCTGATAATTTTGTGTCTGAACAACATTTTTATACTTCTAAAGACGGCACCAAAGTTCCTATAAGTATTATGTATAAAAAGGGAACTAAGTTAGACGGAAGCAATCCAACAATTTTGTACGGATATGGAGGATTTAATATTTCATTAAAACCATCTTTTAGTGTGATCAATGCAATTTGGTTAGAACAAGGAGGAGTTTATGCAGTAGCAAATATTAGAGGAGGAGGTGAGTATGGGAAACAGTGGCATGATTCTGGAACTAAAATGCAGAAACAAAATGTTTTTGATGATTTTATTGCCGCTGCAGAATTTTTGATTCAAAAGCAATATACTTCTTCTGATAATTTAGCAATAAGTGGTAGATCTAACGGAGGGTTATTAGTCGGAGCTTGTATGACGCAAAGACCAGAGTTATTTAAGGTTGCTTTGCCAGCTGTTGGTGTTTTAGATATGTTGAGGTATCATACTTTTACTGCTGGGGCCGGGTGGGCTTACGATTATGGAACTTCTGAAACAAGCAAAGAAATGTTCGACTATTTACTGAATTACTCCCCAGTACATAATGTAAATGAAGGAGTAGAATATCCTGCAACATTGGTGCTAACGGGAGACCATGATGATAGAGTGGTGCCTGCACATAGTTTTAAATTTGCTGCAGAATTACAAGAAAAGCAGAGCGGAATTAGTCCAATTTTAATTAGAATTGAAACTAATGCAGGACATGGATCAGGGACTCCAATTAGTAAAAGAATAGAGGAAGCAGCTGATGTAATGGGTTTTGTATTATATCATTGTGCAAAATAAAATTACTTCGCTTTTTGGACCGCCCATCTACTAACAAAAATTAAAGAAATTAACTGGATTTTTTGATTACAAAAACCTTTAATAAGAATTCTGATTAGAAAAATGTACAATAGTTCCCTTTCATCTATATGACAAGAACTATTGTACATAAATCAATCAAGATTTTTTAGTGATGACCACAATGAATCTCTGAATACGTTCCTGCAGGAACAGTGTCATTCCCTACTACTACGTCTGCATCTAGTGTATACGTGAAGTCTGCTCCTTCAGCTTCCTCTAGTTCAGACCCGCAAAACTCATCTCCTCCAGCAGCATTCATAATTTCTACTTCCACTTCATCTCCAGCTGCATTTACATATGCAATATGACAGTGTTCGCACTCGTCATGACTGTCTGTACAAGCACTCAATAAAGCTAGCGATAGCACAAACATTCCTAATGTTGTTTTTTTCATAATTTTATTTTTGATTTTATTAATACTGACATAATATTTCTTTATGTTTCGCTTATTAAAAGCTCATCAGAGTATTTGTTAAAATTCATATTTTAGATTAATATTAATTGACCTTCCAGGGTTTGGAACCCCATTAGGACCGACACCTCTAATCCTAGAGATATGGGGTGTATATTCTGAATTAAATAGATTCTGTATTCCAAAAGTATATTTTAAGTTGTCACTGACATTACCTCCTATTTGCAAGTTAAAAACATTATAAGAATCTGTAGCTTCTTCATATTGTGCTATACTATTCTGTTCAAATTTATACTTGTGATATAATGAAATGCTATTAATTTTAAATTTATTTAATTTTTCATATTTACTTAAATCTAAAAGTAATCTTGTTTTAATACTGTTTGCTGGAGTTAATGCTAAACCAAGTGAGTCTTCCTTATTGTTAGTTTTTAAAAATGAATATGATTGTTCAATATGTAAATTATGTAAATAATGAGGATGGTAATGTAAGTTCATTTCAAAACCTTTTAACTCTACCGATTCATATTGCATATATTCATAAACTCTATAAGACCCCAGAACATTTCCAAAATTATCTTCTGATATGTAAATCGAATCAGTTAGATTGATTGATATAAAATTATTTATATTTTGGATAAATGGATTTATTACAATTCCTAAATGGTCATTTGACCATTGGTATTTAAAGTCAATTTGATTTGCTTTCTCTATTGACAAACTAGTATCACCAAGTTCATATCTATTTGTCCCGTGATGCACCCCATTTGAAAATAATTCAGAAAAATGCGGAGCTCTATATGATCCCGAATAACTAATTCGTGTAATATGGTCTTTAAATTTATAATAAAATCCAGAAGAGAAACTAGGATGGGTGAATGATTTCTCATAATCAACATTAAATACCATGTTAGTAGTAACAGTATTATCTTTAGATTTTAATGTTTTGTAATCGAAACGAGCTCCTAAATTCAAACCTATATTATTTGTTTCATAATTAAATGTTCCATATGGTCCAATATTCATTGATGAAGCGTCAGGGACCAACCGTTCATTAATATTATTTTTATTATTTAATATAGAAAATTGAGACCCAAACTCTAATGTTGAATTATTTAGAAAATATTTTACATGTGGATTTATAAGAGTATTTGATAAGATTAAATCAAACGCGGGACTAGTTATTTTTTCGTATTCTTTCAAGTTATTTATAAAATGGCCTATATACAAATTCATTTTTGTATTATTTAAAAAATAATTCATATCATAAACCAATAAATTATTAGTTACATCTTGATATGGAGTTTTGATTTCAAAATCTGTATTAAAGTCAAAACTTTCAGATAATAAATCTGTTAATGGAATTTGACTAGGGTCTCCAAGACATACGTGAGCAGGTATACCTGTTAACTCGTTATTAAGTTGATATCTAAATGTATTTTGAAGATTATTTTTCTTGTGTGAGACAGAAAATTTAATTGTGTTTTTATTAAATCTAGAGTTAAAAAGGTATTGACCATTGGGAAGTTTATAGTCAGATGATAGTGTATATTCACCAAATAGGTTTAAAAAAAGATTTTTCTTATTCCATTTGATGCCAAACTGATTACTATTTGAGTGACTATTAATATTGAATTTAGATCCAACAAAACCGTCTAACTTATCCGTCTTAACAAATGGCTGATCTTTAAAATATAAAAGACCCCCCATAGTTTCTGAACCATATCTTAATGCACTTGAGCCTTTAATTAACTCAACCTTGTCTAAACCTAATTCTGTAAAACCAATACCGTGGTCATTCGCCCATTGTTGGTTGTTTATTTGCATTCCATTTAAGTATGTAACAACTCTCATTCCAGACAAACCTCTAACTACTACTTTTTGAATACCAGTTCCAGAAGAAATTAAATCAACACCACTCAATTCTTCAACACTTTCAAGAAGACTGTTACTATTTAAAAAAACATCTTTTATATTTTTATTTACAATGTTTGTTAACTTACTATTTCCTAAAATATTGTATGAAGCAGCTACACTTATCTCATCAACTTTGACATGTAAATCATCTAACATAATTAGTAGTTCAATATTACCAGCATATTGACTTTTTTTAGATTCATAACCATTTTTATAAAAATAAATATACGAACCAATTGACAATTCCAAATCAATTGAAAATTCTCCTGATTTATTAGTGTATAAATTTATATCATTTTCTGGTAATACTATTTCAACTTCAGGAATCGGAACACTATCTTTATCAACCACCACACCAGTTATTTGTGACTTTAGTGTAAATGTCACAACCATCATAATAAATAATACTAAAACATTTGTTTTCATAAAATTGCTTCCCGATATTAATTTAAACCTGTTAACGCAACTGAGTTGCAAATATAAAATAATGATATTTAACACAACTATATTGCGTTAAATAAATTTACTATATTTGTAATTAAAAGTTTTAAACATGAGTATCTCAGAAGAATTATTAAGTAATTATGGATTAAGAAATACTGCTTTCAGAAAAAAGTTGTTGAAACTATTTCAAAATTCAGAGTCAACCTTGACAGTAGAAAAGATAAAGGACAAGATAGGTAGAAAGAACGACAAAGTTACTATATATAGAGCTCTATCTTCATTTGAAAAGAGTGGGATAATACACCAAGTCCCAGATAAAAATAATGTGTCTCGTTACGCTTTATGTACTTCAACATGTAATTCTTCTAATCATACCCACCATCACGCTCATTTTATTTGTGATCATTGTGATAATACTCTATGTTTAGAAGAAATAGACCTCCCTAAAATAAAAACAATAAAAGGGTTTAAATTCAAAAAGACAGAATTAATAATACAAGGTAGTTGTCCTAAATGCTTATGATAGCCTTAAATTTTAATGATGATTAAGTAAATTTAGCAGAAGATTTTCTGAAATATTTAATAAATAAACCCACTCAATTGAGTGGGTTTATTTATTGGTGGGCCTAGTTGGGCTTGAACCAACGACCCCTTGATTATGAGTCAAGTGCTCTAACCAGCTGAGCTATAGGCCCAAAAAACTCATGTTGCAAATCTATTAAAATGATTTTATATTTTACAACTTTGTAAAATGAAAAATATAAAATCTATTATTTTTGATTTAGGAGCTGTTTTGCTAAATATAGATTACAAAAAAACAATTGATGAATTTGAAAAATTAGGCGTAGATAATTCTTCTATTTTTTATTCTAAAAAAACACAGAATCCTATTTTTAGCCTATTAGAATGCGGTAAAATTTCAGAAAAAAACTTTGTAAAAGAGATCCAGAAATATTGCAATCAAGCAGAGTATAATAAAATTATTTTTGCCTGGAATGCCCTTTTGTTAGATCTTCCGCATAAAAGAGTTCAGTTATTAAAAACTGTTAAACAACACTATAATGTTTTTCTATTATCTAACACAAATTCTATTCATATTTCTGAGTTTAGAAATCAAATTGGAGAAAACAGATATTTAGATTTCTATAATACATTTGATAAAGTTTACTATTCTCATAAAATAGGATTTAGAAAACCTAATAAAGAAGCGTATCAGATTATATTAGAAGAAAATAATCTAAATGCTGAAGAAGTTTTTTTTATTGATGATTCTCCTCAGCATATTGAAGGAGCAAAAAAAATAGGCATACAGACTTATCACTTACAAGATAATGAAGAAATAACTACTTTATTTCCTGACATAATTCTATAAGAACTCCATTTGTATCTTTTGGGTGTAAAAAACAAATCAGTTTATTGTCTGCACCTCTCTTTGGGTTCTCATTCAATAATCTAATTCCTTCCTTTTTTAGTCTCCCCATTTCTGAAAAAATATCCTCTACCGCAAATGCAATATGATGAATTCCTTCTTTATTTTTCTGTAAATATTTATGTATCGCACTTCTGTCATTTGTAGATGAGACTAATTCAATCTTGTTCTCACCTATCTGAAAAAAAGAAGTAAGAACTCCTTCTGACTCCACCACTTCAGATTTATAACAATTTCCCCCAAAAATTTTAGAAAAAATAAGGTTTGATTTCTCAATATCAGATACAGCAATACCTATATGTTCTATTTTTTTCATTATAATAGAGGAAGAAATATTAATATTTGTTGTAATTAGGTATTCGGATGGACATGGTTAACTCGTGTGTTCCGAATTGATGACTACTAATGGATCCAAAATAATGATCGAAAGAGTAAGCAAGTTGAACCTTATCAGAATTTGTACCTACAGAAAAAGCCAAAGATGAATTAGACCTTATAGAAATTCCTGACCAAATCTGGTCCATATACAACACCCTTGTAGAAAAGTTATATTCAGCATCTCCATTGTCCCTGTTTCGCAATAATACAGATGGTTCTACATACCAATCTCTATCTATTTTTATTTTATAACCCGCAATTCCATAATATATTCTCTCTCCTACATTACTACTAAAACCATATCCTGCTTCATTATTAAATGGTGTCTGAAGCATGTTTATTACAGAGTAACCAACATAAAAATCATTATTATATAAATACAAACCAGAACTTGCATCTCCAACAAATTTCTCAAAGGACTTATCGTTATATGCAGGGTCTGGGCCTAGAGGTAATTCTCCTGGTTCAAAATCAAGATAATAATACATAGCCTTCGCTCCAATACCAAAAGAAATGTTTGCTCCATCCGCATTTAAGGGAACGTGATAGGCATAATTAATATTTAAGTTTGTTTGGTTAGAAGGATACGTTCTATCGTGCTCTAAATATCCTCCCATAGCTGATCGATTATTTAATGCTCCGTGATAACTTATGTTTGCAGATAATGGAGCTCCTTCAAATCCTAACCATTGCTGCCTAGTTTGTAGATTAAATACACTATACTCTGTACTACCAGAAATTGCAGGATTATAAATTACATTATTAGTATAATACTGAGAAAACATAACCGCTTGTTGAGATTTTACAACAAAAACCGAACACGCAAATATTAATAATAGACCTATTTTCTTCATTATCTTACTATTGTTAAACTACCTTTAAAAACCTCATCATCGTTTTCTAGGTCAAGAATAAAATAATAAGTTCCGGAAGGAAGTCTTCTTCCGTCTGTATCATATCCGTTAAAAGCGATTGATTCTGAGTTAATATAATTTCTTCTTCTGTATACTATATTACCCATTCTGTCATATACTTCAATCAACGCTCCAGGATACAAATGAATATTGTCAATTTCCCAATAATCATGTATGCCATCTTCATTAGGAGAAAACACGCGATATACAGTAATACAAATTTTAGGATCATCATCTATTGTTATAGAATCTAGGATAACACATCCCATGGTATCTGTTACTGTTACTGCGTAAGTGCCTGGGTACAAATTTTCAATCTTAGAAGATTCTTCATTAACAAATTCATCACCTGTGTTCCATAGAAAGGTGTAAGGCGGGGTTCCGTTTTCAATAAAAACTCTTGCCTCTCCACTGTTATCATCCTTACATATTACATTTTCTGCCGACATAAATGATTGCAAACTTTCTATAAAACGTACACGTAAAATCTCATTTTTCTGACATCCATTTACATCAGTGATATTTAAAGTATATGGCACATTTGAAGGAGGGACATTGGAGATGTTAGTTGTTGTCTCTCCTGAGTGTATCCAAAGTACAGAATAAGGAGGCGTTCCTCCATAAATAGTAGTTGTTACATTTGCAGAGTCTTCATTAGAACACATATCCTTTAGTACAAAATTTGCTGTAATATCAATAGTTTGTTCTATAGAAATAGTATCTATTAATAAACACACTATAGGTGAACTCGTGTCTCCTTGAATAAAATTTTCAATTATATGTAAAACATAATTACCCGCTTGTAAATTTAGAAGCTCTGAATTTGTAGATGTACTACCATCAGGTAATGTCCACCACCAACTTACATTATTATTTGTTACGCTAATTTGTACTTCTCCAGTATTATCATTATAGCAATCAACATGTGAAATATTAAGTAAGTTATAAGAACATTGACCAGTTATATCTTGAGAAGAAACAGAGAATAAGACTAGTACTAGAAAAAAATGTTTTTTCATATAAATTTTGATTCTTGCAAATATATAAAAAAAGCATAACCATCACTGAATAGTTAAGAAATAGAGTAGAAATTGGCCTACTTACTGGTCTACAAAAAAAGAAACCCCCTAAAATCGATAGATTTTAAGGGGTTAATTGTTGAGGTATCGAGCGGATTCGAACCGCTGTAGATGGTGTTGCAGACCACTGCCTAGCCGCTCGGCCACGATACCTTATTTTTGGTTTACAAATATAAACATAATTTTATTCTAGAGAAGTTTTATCTTCTATTAAAATCATTCATCGTTCTATTGATGCCAATTGTAGAAAAAGATTGAATCATTTTTACAACAAAATCTATTCTTGCTTGTAAAATTATCTCTTCATCTTCTGACCACTCTCCTAATACGTAATCAGATTGACGACCTTTTGAAAACTCTGATCCTACTCCAAATTTAATTCGTGGGAATGATGTAGTTGAAAGAGTTTCGATAATATCTTTTAATCCATTATGCCCCCCATCAGAACCCTTGGATCTCATACGGATAGTGCTAAAAGGAAGCGCAATATCATCTGTAATTACTAATATATTTTCAATAGGAATTTTTTCTTTTTGCATCCAATAATTTACAGCCTTCCCACTCAAATTCATAAAAGTATTCGGTTTAATCAACATCAAATATCTCCCCTTAAATTTTAATGAAGCTACATCCGCTAACTTATCGGTAGAAAAAGAAATGTTGGACAAACTAGCTAGATTATCCAACACTCTAAATCCTATATTATGACGAGTGTTTTTATATTTCTCACCAGGGTTACCTAATCCTATGATTAAGTATTTCATAATTTATTCTGCAACAGGGGCTTCTGCGGTTTCAGTAGGAGAGTCTCCTCCTTCAGATGGAGCCGACTCAGCTCCTTCTTCTCCCTCTTCTCCTTCTTCTTCTTCAGTTTCCTCTTCTATTGCAGCTCTTGAAGTTTTAACTCCAACAACAACCGAACTTGCAGGAGCTAAAAATTCGCATCCTTCAACCTCAATATCTTTTATATAGATAAATTGACCTATATTTATATCATCAATATTAATTTCAATTACATCTGGAAGATTTTCAACTAAACCTCTTGTAATTATCTTTCGTCTTCTAAACATTAAGTTACCTCCATTTCTAACTCCAATTGCAAGTCCATGTAGGACTACTGGAATAGAAACTGTTACCTTTTTATCATTAAATACTTCTAGGAAGTCAATATGAAGAATCTTATCTGTTACTGGATGAAACTGTATATCTTGCATAATTGCTTTTTTTATTTCTCCATCAATGTTAAGTTCTACAATAAATACATCTGGAGTATACACGAGTTTCCTAAAGTCATTTTCATGAGCATAGAAACACACTTGCTTTTCTCCCCCGTAAAGTACACATGGAACATTACCCTGATTTCTTAACGCTCTAGTGTTAGATTTACCAACATTTTCTCTAGATTTTACGCTAATTGCTAGTGATTTCATTTTTAAAATTATTTTGATTTATAAATTAATTGTTTTACTGATTGCTTTTCCAAGTAGCAGAAATAGACTCGTTCTTGACTACTGATAGTATTGTTTTTGCAAAAAATGGAGCTACTGAGACCTCTCTCACCTTATTGCTTTTATGTTGTTTTGGAATAGTATTTGTTATTACTAATTCAGAAATTGCAGATTTGTCTAATTTCTCATATGCGTCTTTTGATAAAATACCATGAGTACAATATGCTCTTACAGAAGAAGCTCCTTGTTCTATCATAAGATCTGCAGCTTTTGTAAGGGTACCTGCAGTATCTACCATATCATCAATAATAACGACATCTTTTCCCTTTACATCTCCAAGGACTTTCATTTCTCCAATTACATTAGCTTGTTTTCTTTCTTTGTAACAAATAACTACACCACACTTGAGGAATTTGGCATAAGCATTCGCTCTTTTACTACCTCCCATGTCTGGAGATGCAATAACTAAATTTTCTAAATTTAGTTGTGTAATATCCTCTACAAAAAGTTCGGACGCATATAAATGATCTACAGGAACCTCAAAAAATCCTTGAATTTGATCGGCATGTAAATCAATTGTCATAATTCGGTTTACGCCAGCTGCTGAAAGTAAGTTTGCTACTAATTTTGCTCCAATCGCAACTCTTGGCTTCCCTTTTTTGTCCTGACGAGCATATCCAAAATATGGCATTACAGCAATTATGTTAGCTGCAGAAGCTCTTTTAGCAGCATCAATCATTAATAAAAGTTCCATTAAATTATCAGAAGGAGGTATGGTAGATTGTATTAAAAAAACATCTGCACCACGAACTGTTTCATCAAAAGATGGTTCAAACTCTCCATCCGAAAAATCTATAATTGAAGAATTATTTATCTCTACTCCAAATGCATTTGCAATTTCTGTTGCCAAATGCTTGGTGTTATTCCCTGCAAAAAATTTAAGTGGTTTATTCATAATCTCCTTATTCAAAAAGGGATGCAAATATAGTAAAATATCTGATACTAATTATTTTTATTGTAAATCTATTTTATGAGTATTTATATGTTATTTTTGCTATCCGAAAAAGCAGCCCAGGTGGCGGAATTGGTAGACGCGTTGGTCTCAAACACCAATGGAGCAATCCGTGCCGGTTCGATCCCGGCTCTGGGTACTAAAAAGCTCTCTGATTTAGGAGAGCTTTTTTTATTATGTTTGCATTATGAGAAAAAAGATATTATTATTGGGTTCGGGAGAACTAGGTAAAGAAGTTGTTATTGCTATGCAAAGACTTGGTCAATATATAATTGCTGTAGATAATTATAAAAATGCACCAGCAATGCAAGTTGCACATGAATTTGAAGTCATTAACATGCTAGATGGTGCAGAATTAGATAGGATTGTAGAAAAGCACCAACCTGACTTTATTGTTCCCGAAGTTGAGAGCATAAGAACAGAACGTTTTTACGATTATGAACAGCAAGGATACATTGTAATTCCATCTGCAAAGGCGGCTAACTTTACCATGAATAGAAAGGCAATCCGTGATTTAGCAGCTATTGATTTAGGAGTGAGAACTGCAAAATATAAATACGCTACTTCTTACCAAGAGTTAAAAGAAGGGGTTGCTTTTACTGGCATGCCTTGTGTAGTAAAACCACTAATGTCCTCTTCCGGGAAAGGGCAATCTGTTATAAAAACAGAATCCGATATTGAAAAAGCATGGGACTATGCCTTAGAAGGATCAAGAGGAGATTTGATGGAAGTGATTGTGGAATCTTTTATTGATTTTGATTATGAAATTACACTTTTAACGCTTACCCAAAATAATGGGGATACACTTTTTTGTCCTCCGATAGGACACAGACAAGAAAGAGGTGACTACCAAGAAAGTTGGCAACCTATGACTATGAAAGACACTCATTTAAAAACGGCACAAAAAATGGCGGATAAAGTAACCAAAGCGCTTGGTGGTAGTGGAATTTGGGGAGTAGAATTCTTTGTAGGAGAAGATGGGGTATATTTCTCGGAGCTATCCCCAAGACCTCATGATACAGGGATGGTAACGCTTGCGGGGACACAAAACTTTTCGGAATTTGAATTGCATGCTCGTGCTATTTTAGGAATTCCTGTTTTGGATATTCCATTAGTTAGAAATGGTGCGTCTGCTGTGGTACTTGCTGAAAATGAAAGTGGCGAATGGCCTACTTTTACAGGATTAGAAAAAGCAGTTAATTATAAAAATACGGACTTTAAAATATTTGGGAAACCAACTACACGAAAGTATAGAAGAATGGCGGTTGCTTTAGCGCATGGATCAGAAACTTGCTCTGAATTAGTAATAAAAGCAAAAGAAGTTGCTAAAAAAATTAAAGTTCATTAATTTTTCTCTACCCAATCTCCATGTTGCTTAATAAGGTCAATTAAGGCGGTAACAGCCTTCTCTTCTGGGATGTTTTTTTCTACTACAGTTTGTTCTTTATATAGTGTGATTTTACCTTTTCCAGTACCTACATAACCATAGTCTGCATCTGCCATCTCCCCAGGTCCGTTTACTATACATCCCATAATTCCTATTTTTACCCCTTTTAAATGGTCGGTTTCCTTTCGGATTTTTGCAGTAGTTTCTTGCAAATCAAACAAGGTTCTTCCGCAGCTCGGACAAGAAATATATTCTGTTTTTGATATACGTGTTCTACTTGCTTGTAATATTCCAAATCCTAAAGAATTAACCATTTGATCTGATCCAGAATTCACAGCATAAATAAAAATACCATCTCCCAAACCGTCTAAAAGTAAAGCTCCAATGTCTGATGCTGCAGAAAGTTGCAATTGATTCTCTGATAAATCTGTATATGCTCTTCTAATGATCACAGGCGTCTTAATCTCATTATTTATTAGTTCAATAAACAATCTTCTTTGTTCTGCAATACCGTTCTTATTGTTAGTGTCTATTAGTAATACTGCTGTTTTATCTACTCTTAGTTTATCTTTTAATTCTGCAGAAAAGTCTGATAAACAAGCATAAACCATATTCATTTTTTTAGACTGAACCTCTTCGTTTAGATACTCTTTTGTAGTTAAGCAAGGATATCCTTTTTTATGCTGTTTCCACTTTTTATAATTATAAATAATCCCTAAAGTTCCAGGAACTTCAAAGTCAACATTATGATCTCCAACAAATACATAATCTGCTGCCATATCAGAAATATGCCACTTATCTAAAGGAACAGAATAATTATACCCTAATGCAAAAAAGGATGCAGGAGTAATCTTCTTTTTTAAAGAAAAATCGGCTTTTACTACTGGCACATTCTTGCCTCCAATATTTAAGACTGTATTTGTGTGTCTCTTTTTATATTCAAAAGAAGATAATGGATTTTCTTTTATCCCATCTATCTTCTCATGATCTTTAAATTGATTAAAATGATTTACTAGCATGTGTGCTACTGGCATTTCAAATTCAGGAGGCTCAGTTAAAGAAACTCTAATTGTATCTCCTATTCCATCTGACAATAATGATCCTATACCAACTGCAGATTTTATTCTACCATCTTCTCCTTCTCCAGCCTCTGTAACTCCTAAATGTAGAGGATAATCCATTCCCTCTTTCGTCATTTTTGCCACTAATAATCTATAAGCTTGAACCATTACTCTAGTATTAGAGGCCTTCATGGAGAGAATAATATTGTGATAATTCTGATCTCTACAAATACGCAAAAACTCCATAGCAGATTCTACCATCCCTTTTGGAGTGTCTCCATACCGGCTTAAAATCCTATCTGAAAGTGAACCATGATTTGTACCAATACGCATAGCAGTTCCGTACTCTTTACAAATTTTTACAAGAGGGGTGAACTTTTCTCTAATTCTCTCTAATTCCTCTTGGTAACTTTCATCTGTATATTCAATTTCCTCAAAGCGCTTTTTGTCTGCATAATTACCAGGATTTACTCTTACTTTTTCTACAATTTGAGCTGCTATTTCAGCAGCGTTTGGAGTATAATGAATATCTGCAACTATAGGG
Organism: Flavobacteriales bacterium; assembly: GCA_002697625.1. Classification (GTDB taxonomy): domain Bacteria; phylum Bacteroidota; class Bacteroidia; order Flavobacteriales; family BACL11. The sequence goes on along the minus strand of NZWX01000053.1, from coordinate 44,829 downwards.
GTGGTATATCCTTTCTTTCTCAATTCATTTTTAATATTCTTCAGGTTTTCGGCTTCTTTTTTACTTGGAGCAGTAATCCTCACTAGTTTGCATCCGGCTTCTATCATTCTTATAGATTCAGCTACTGTAGCTTCTGTATCCATAGTATCTGTAGTAGTCATGGATTGCACGTGAATTGGATTATCTCCGCCGAATAATAGATTACCAACTTTTACTTCTCGCGTCTTAAACCGAGAAAATTGCGTTAACGAGTTACAATATTTCATCTATTGTTTTACAAACTTCCTAATTATACTTTTATCATGAGAAGTAATAAAATATACTCCCCTAGACAAATTACTTATATCAACCTTTAACTGTGATCCTGATAGAGAACTTAACTCTTTGACAAATCTACCTGAATTGTCTACAATTGTAAGTACATTAAACTTAATTAAATCTCCAGATATTACAATTTCATCTTTTGCAGGAATAGGATAGATTATAAAATCGTGGATAATTTTCTCATTAGACAAAATTGAACCTACCCTAAAGTTATGTATAATATTGGATCCAAAATCTGGATGAAAATCCTTAAAAGTTGTACCAGGAACATTTCTTAATTTAATGCTCCCAACCCCATCATTATTATATCCATAATCTAATCCATTTTCCCCAAGATCAGTGACTTTAAAAGTATAACATCCTGATTCAAAATCTATAGTATCTCTGTATTGATTTTGAGGCACAATTCCTAAAAACATTTGTTGAGAAGCCGCATGGAGACTTCCGTCATCTTTAAAAAATACCCATGAAGTTTCAGATTCATTAGTCCAAGAGTTGATGACTCCATTATTTATGGTTGTCCATACTGCAAATTTATCTTGATACTGAGGAACATGCTCAAATACTGTCTCCATATAGTTATTTACATCATAGTCATCCGCTTGGCCATTAGGGTTATTCAATTTAACATAAAAAACATCTTTTGTGCCATGCCAATTAGTTAATAAAGGTAATTCAACTTCTTCAGTTTCTAAAAACTCTAAACTTCCGGACCAATTATATGTATGAAGAGACCCTCCAATGATTCCATATTCAATTTCTAATGTATTTAAAGTTGTAGATCCATAATTTCTAATTTCTATTAGTGGTTTACCGCAAGTAGGATTAAATCGTGAATACTCGTCTTTAGAAGACGGTTTAATAATATCAGTTATCTCAGCAGAATTATTAAAGTTACTTCCCTGATACTGCAGCAATTGACTTTCCACTATATAAGAAGGTGTTTGGGTTCCAGACCACGAATAACCTTGGAAGTCTATATCAATCTCTATAGAATCTGAAGGGATAATATAATCAGTTATTTCGTGATCAAATGTTTTTGCTCTTAGTCCAGGGCACCAATTAGCTCTATCTAAAATCCAAGTGTGGATATATCCACCATTTGGATTTTCATAATATGGATAAATAGGGTTTTCTCCACAATCATCATTCCAATTAAATTGAGTGTGGGCTAAAAGTCCATTGACATTTACAAAATAATCAATAGGCTTAAATTCAGCGGCATTAATGTTGTTGTCAAATCCATGTCCAGTAGCAGTCATTTTTATCATGGCTTGAGTAGTATTTGGTTGAATCAAAAAGTTTTGAGAATTTAGTTTATTATTCTCAAAATCAGAAGAATTTACATATGAATAACTTCCTGAATATATATTCTCTATACTATTAACATTTCGAGGGGGTATTCCTTTAATAAATTCAAAATCTAATGTAGCGCTCCAACCATTACCCCAGCCACTATAATGCGCTCTTATTTTAACTGAATCTTGTAAAATCGATTCAAAATCTGTAATGTCAAATATATGTTTAAATGCATAATTTGACGGAATGTTTCCTCCATAAGGTGTAATGACTCTAGCTATTTCATATTTTTCTATAACATCAAAATAAGAATACCAATTATTTATACTATTTATTAATAAACCTGTAGGGTTTACATAAATAGAATCAATTATATTACCAATAGAATCAAAAATCATATTATAGAATCCTCCAGGAAAATAATATAAAGTATCAATAGGCATTGTTGGTTGTATAGTATCAAAATAAACCACTTCTATTGGAATAGAAATGGTTGAGTCAAGCATACTGGTTAAAGTGTCCCAGTAATAAATATATGAGGTGTCAGAAATGATTAAAGTATCTACACCAACACCATTAACTGTAAAAGCGGGTGTTTGTTGTAAAGTGGAATCAATTTCACCTGTATTATGCAGCACCTCTATTTTTGTAGTATAATCATAAGGCGCACACCCACTAGAAGGACAACCCATGGTATAATGTAAATATATTTTTCTATAGGTTTCCGATCCATCTGGGAAAACTCCAATTTTATCATAATTTCCATACCAAGTCATATCAACGTGATCATGGGTTCTGATCATAGTAGTATCACTACTAAATACATCTAAACCACATAATAAAAGACCTATGATTAATGTAAAATTTTTCTTTACCATTTTATATAATTTTAATTTTCATCCATTTCTGTTACTCCTCCAGAAATTATAAGCTTCATAACTTCTGAAGCAGATTTATCTATAGGTGTAATATTTTTCTTTTCTACCACAAAAAGTTGTCCGGAAATAGCATACGAATGTGGCATATATACTAATACTTTCCCTGTTTTTATGTTTAAGGATTCAACATCTTCATTAGTAATAAATCCTATTCTTTCTATAGTTGAATTTTCATAAACTTTTACTAAAACAGGTTCAGAAAATCCTTTTTTTTGTCCGACAAAAGTATTCATTAAATCTTTAACAGAAGAATAAATAGTCTTTAATAAAGGAGCTTTATTTAACAAATTATGGAAGAAAGAATTGAGAGGAGTAGCAATAAGTACAGACCCGATATATCCGAAAAAAGTAATTAGAACAAACATAACAAGAATCCCTAAAAATGGAATCTGTAAACTTTCTGGAAGATGATTTCCAATTATTCCATCTAAAAAATTATAGGTTTCTAAAATAACCCATAGAGTAACAGCTGCCGGAACAGAGTACAATATTCCTTTAAAAAAATAGTTCTTTATATTATTCATCTCGTTATTTTTTTTAATAATTTGAAGTCATAAAATTAATAATTTAAAACAAAAAACAATGAAAAAAATAATTTTTAGCACATTAATTTTTCTTGTGATTTCTTCTTTAGCCTCTGCTCAGAAAATTGTGGTAAAACACAATAATAAAAAAATAGTCAAAGTGATTCCCAACAAACCAAAAGTAATTATTGTAAAACCTAATAAGATTAAAAGAAATCATATCTGGATAAAAGGGCATTGGAAATGGAGCGTAAGAAAATCAAAATATGTTTGGGTTAAAGGGCATTGGAAAAGAAACAAAAGACATCATGTTTGGATTCCAGGAAAATGGAAGTTTGTGCCTGGTGGTCATATTTGGATAAAAGGTCATTGGAAGAGATAAACTATTAAAAACTTATGTTAATAAGTTATTTTTGTGTTCCCCTTATAGAGATAGATGCTTTGTAAATTTGGAAAGTATAATAAAATTACCAATATAATGAGAAATACAATTTTACTCTTTACTCTTATACTTACTTTTTTCGGATCTTGTGTAAGTCCAAAAATACATAACGCTTTAGTTACTGATCATGAAAACACTCAACGAAACTTAAGCCAAAAAGAAAAAGAAAACCTAAAACTTTCTGATGAGGTAGAGGAGCTGTTGTCTGCTGTAGATTTATTAAATGAAAAGATTTTAAAATTAAAAAATGACTCTGTTCAGAATGGAAATGCCCTAAAGTTATTGCAGAACAAATATGATGAACTAAACACTGCTTACGACTTATTAGTAAGCCAGAACAGTAGGCAATTGTCTGAAAAAGCAAAAGAAGCTAAACGACTATTAGAACAATTAGAGGAAGCGCAATCAAAACTTTTATCCAAAGAAGAGGAATTAAATAAATTATCTCAGGATTTACAGAAGAAAGAAAGAGAATTAAATAAAGCCCAAAAGGATTTGGAGGACAGATCAGCTAGAGTAAGAGAATTAGAAAAAATTATTCACCAAAAAGACTCTTTAGTAACTGCAATAAAAAACAAGGTACAAAAAGCCCTAACGGGATTAGAGGGGGATGGACTAACTATTGAACAAAGAAATGGTAAAATTTACATCTCATTAGAGGAAGATTTATTGTTTGCTTCGGGTAAGTATATTGTTAATCAAACTGGTGTAAATGCATTAAACAAATTATCCGCTGCTCTTGCGAGTCAGCAAGACCTTGAAATATTAGTAGAAGGACATACAGATAATGTAAAAGGAAGTGGTAAAGGAGTAATAAAAGATAACTGGGATTTAAGTGTAATGAGAGCTACTTCAGTAGTAAAAATATTATTAAATAATACAGGACTAAATCCACTACAACTTACCGCTGCAGGTAGAGGAGAACACAACCCTATTGCAACAAATGAAACAGTAGAAGGGAGAAAAATGAACAGAAGAATAGAAATGATTCTTTCTCCTAACTTAGATGATTTATATGATATTTTAGAAGAGTAATTGGAACACCTCTTCAATTTTAGAACATTGTTTTACTACTATATTAAAATGAGAAGGATTAAACTTATTAAATTTAGATACAATTATTTGTTTGTATCCTAGTTTTTCAGCCTCCGCTATTCTTTGTTCTATTCGGCTTACTGCTCTTATCTCCCCAGAAAGACCAACCTCAGCAGCAAAGCAAGTTTGCATTCCTATTGGCAAATCTTGATCGGAAGAAAGTACAGAACAAATAACGGCCAAATCTATAGCAGTATCGTCTGGTTTTATTCCTCCAGTTATGTTTAAAAATACATCCTTTACTCCCAATCTGAAACCACATCTTTTTTCTAAAACGGCAAGTAACATATTCAATCTTCTATTATCAAAACCAGTTGCGGATCGTTGCGGGGTACCATAAACTGCCGAACTAACTAAAGATTGAATCTCAATCATTAATGGACGAGCTCCTTCAATTGTAGAGGCAATAGCAACTCCACTTGTTTCTTCATCTCTATCTGAAATTAAGATTTCTGAAGGATTATTTACTTCTCTCAATCCATCCTGACTCATTTCATAAACACCTAATTCTGATGCCGAGCCAAATCTATTTTTAATGGTTCTGAGTATTCTGTAAACATGATTTCTATCTCCTTCAAACTGCAGAACGGTATCTACCATATGCTCTAAAATTTTAGGACCAGCAATAGCTCCATCTTTATTGATATGTCCTATTAAGAAAACAGCCGTACCAGTTTGTTTGGCGTATTTTATCATTTCAGAACTACATTCTCTAATCTGAGACACACTACCTGGAGAAGAATCAATATGTGCGGTATGCAAAGTCTGAATGGAATCAATTATCAGTATTTCTGGTTCTACTTTTTCAATTTGTTGAAAAATATTCTGAGTAGAAGTTTCTGTAAGAATTAAACAATTTCCCGAACTATTTTCTACCCTCTGAGCCCGCATTTTTATCTGATTTTCACTCTCCTCTCCAGAAACATAAAGTATTTTTTTATCGGATGTAAGTGCTAATTGTAATAATAAAGTAGATTTCCCTATCCCAGGATCTCCTCCTAATAAAATTACAGAACCGGGAACAATGCCTCCTCCTAACACTCTATTAATCTCTGTATCTTTTGTTTTTATTCTCTTTTCTTTCGAGAAAGTAATATCGTTTATAGCAACTGGAGTATTTACTTTGTTAATCCTGTTCCAAGTTTTAGTTTGTTCTTCTTTTGTGATTACTTCTTCTACAAAAGTATTCCACTCATTACATTGCGGACATTTACCTAACCACTTTGGTGATTGTGTTCCACAATTTTGGCAGAAAAAAGCCGATTGAACTTTCTTTTTTGCCATTAATCTTGTTTTATTTTATCTACAATATTTGTGGTAGAAAAACCATCTATAAAAGGAACTAAAATAACTTCACCTCGATTTTGTAAAACTACCTCATGACCTACAATTTCTTCTACTTTATAATCCCCTCCTTTTGCCAGAATATCTGGAACAATAGTTTCAATAAGTTTTTGTGGAGTGTCTTCTGAAAATAGAACAATTGCATCTATAAATTGAAGAGAAGCTAGTAACATTGCTCTTGAATTTTCATCTATAATTGGTCTGTTTTCTCCTTTTAACCTTTGAATAGAAGAATCTGAATTTAATCCAATTATTAATTTATCTCCTAAATCTGCAATATTGGCCAAAACCTCAACATGACCCTTGTGTATTAGATCAAAACAACCATTTGTAAAAACAATTTTTTCTCGTACACCCCGCCAAATCTTTGATTGCTCCACCAATTCTGGTAGATTATATATTTTAGATTTTATTTTTTGCAAGTTAGTCATTAAGTTGTTTTTTTCTTGCCTCTAAATAACATTAAAAACCCTATTGATCCCATAATAATTGCTACAAAAGTTTGAGCTGTATGTACAACAAATGGGAACAACATTGCAGGATTATACTCATCATATGGTTTTATGCTTAATACTCCTTCTGGTATTTGGAGAGCAACTAAACCAATCATCACAATAAGGTGGTACGACCCCATTCCTCCAGGAGCAGGAATAACCATCCCAATACCACCCAAAACTAATAAAAATAATCCGTCAGAAACACCCAAATGAGAGGTTTCTGGTATTGCATGAAAACAAATATAAGTCATCAGAAAATACATTATCCAAATACTAAATGTATGAAACCAAAAAGATGATTTATTTTTTATCTTCTTTATACTCTTAAAGCCTTCTTTCAGTCCATCAATAAAGTCTATAACTTTCTGATAAAAGGATAACTGTTTAATTTTATTTTTTAAAACATATACTAGAAAAATTAAAATCACCATTACGAATAATATTATAAGCTTTGTATTGGAGGGTTCCGCACTTCCTATCTTTTGATATTCGTTTATTGATTGTGCTATTTCTGCAGATTTTAAAAGTACCGCCAAAAAGAAAAATGCAATAAGAGCAATAAAATCAATAACTCTTTCTATTAGTATGGTTCCAAAAAGCTTGTCAACAGGTATATTATCTGATTTATTTAATACGGTACATCTAGATATTTCTCCTGCTCTCGGAATAAATAAATTTGTAAAATATCCAACTGAAACTGCAGAAACAGAATTTATCTTTGAAGTTTTAAAAGAAAGTGCATCAATAAGTATAAGCCACCTGAAACCTCTATTTACATAAGCCCATCCACCAAACAACATGGACAACAACACATACAAATAGTCTACCTCTTTTAATAAATCTCTTTGAAGACTATCTGAATTTTCCCCAAAAAAGTAGTATAAAATAAAAGTCATAAAACCAAAAGATAAAATTACCTTTATGGTATTAAATATATTTTTTCTATTCATGCTGTAAAACTAAAAAATAATATTATCAATTAAACGAACAGAAGAAATAGTTGCCGCAATACAGGCTGCGTTATTTCCTTCCTCCTTGTAATTTTCAATCGGATGTAAATTTTCTATAGAAACAATTTCTAGATATTCTAAATCTAACTCCGGATGATATTCAAATTTTCCTATGCAAATTTGTTTTAGTTCCTTGATAGTGTAATTTAATTTATTTTTGGAAATAAATTGTAGAGTTTTATAAATTAGAGTTGCTTTTTCTTGGTCAGACTCTGAAAGTCTTTTGTTTCTGGAGCTCATTGCTAAACCTGATTCTTCTCTTTTTGTTGGAACTCCAATTATATCCACATCTAAACCAAGTTGGATTGTTATGTGTTTAATAATTTGAAGTTGCTGAAGGTCCTTTTGTCCAAAGTAAGCTTTTTTTGGTTTTACAATTCTTAATAGTTTTTCTACTACTGTAGCTACTCCATCAAAATGACCTTGTCTTCCCTCTCCTTCCATAAATTTATCTAATCCATTAAAATCATAAAATTTCAACTTCTCATTTTTATTATATAAATCTGAAACTTCTGGTAAGTACACAATATCACAATCTATTTTTGATAATGCATGTAAATCCTGTTTTATAGTTCTAGGATATTTTTCTAAATCTGTGGAGTTATTAAATTGAGTGGGATTTACAAAAATACTGCAAATTATTAGATCGTTATTTTGTTTTGCGGTTTCTATTAATGATAAATGTCCACCATGCAAAGCTCCCATTGTAGGCACAAAAGATCTTGTTTTGTTCGAATTTTGAGACTCTAGATAAGATATAAGTTCTTCTTTTAATTTAAATATTTTCATTTATTAAAATTCTAGAAGCAGCAAATCTAACTGAATTGCTTGATATAAAGGATATATTTTTATAAATTTGCAGACTAATTGATTTTTTATGGGAAAGAAAAAAATATTATTTGTTTCACAAGAGATAACGCCCTATCTGCCAGACACATATATGTCAAATATAGGGATGAACCTCCCAAAGTACTCCATTGAATTAGGAAATGAAACTAGAGTTTTCCTTCCGAAATTTGGTGTTATTAAGGAAAAGACGAACAATTTACATGAAGTAATTCGACTATCGGGGATGAATTTAATCCTTGATGATTTCGATCATCAACTAATCATAAAGGTTGCTTCTATTCAATCTGCCAGAATGCAGATTTATTTTATCGATAATGATGAATATTTTCCTAAAAAGATAATGTTTCATGATGAGGATGGAAAGTTTTTAGAAAACAATGAAGAGAGAATGATATTTTACTGTAAAGGAGTTATTGAAACAGTAAAAAAATTAGGGTGGGCGCCTGAAATTATTCATTGTCAGGGGTGGTTTTCTTCTTTAATACCACTATATATTAAAAAAATATATAATGAAGACCCCTTATTTAAAGACACAAAAGTAATCTATAACGTATTTGACACAGAATTTGTAGGTTCTTTAAATTCTTGTATTGTCAACAAATTACTATTTGAAAATAAATTAGAAGAGTCTGATTTAAGTATGTTACAAAATCCTACATTCGAAAACTTGAGCAAATTTGCCATTGGATATTCGGATGCTGTTATTCAGGGCTCTGAAAACATAAATAAGAAGGTTTTTGATTACATGAAAGATAGTGAATTGCCATTTATGGGATATCCTGGTGAAGAAGAATATGAAGAGAAATACAATAATTTCTTTGATTCATTAGTTGAAGAAGAGGAATTGGAACTTACGGAAGAAGAAAAATAATGAACATATTTAGAAAATCAGCTTATCTTTTATTAGGAGCTGTATTATTTGCCTGTAACGACCCCAATGTAATAGGATTAGAATTGCCAGATGCTGCCAAATTTACAATTAATAACGACTCTATAACGAATTTTAATATTTCTACTTTATCTGAAGATAGTTTAAGATCTGATGAAAGTTTACATTTACTTTTAGGTCAGATAAACGACCCTGTGTTTGGAGAGAATAAAGGAGCATTTGTTACTCAGATGCTTTTACCAGCAAACAATATTGAAGAAATACAAGATGTAGTGGTAGATTCTGTTTTCATCACTTATAGTTATACTGACTTTTATGGAGATTTAAACGAAAGTAACGACTTAGACATTAGTGTTTTTAGGTTAGAAGAAGATATTTTCAAAGATAGCGTGTATTACTCCAATTTTAATCCCACTATTTCAAGTACAAATCTTGCAATTGGAAAGACAATTTACGAAGGAGATTCTTCAAACTCTGCTTATATAAATATAAAGCTGGATAATTCTGTAGGACAAGAATTAATAAATGCAACTGGGACCTCTTCTATGATTGATGACGAATCTTTTTTAGAGTTTTTTAAAGGGTTCTATATAGAAGCAAGTGCATCAAACACTATTTTATATCTAAATCCTACTGCAGATAAAAGTAGGTTTAGCGTTTATTATCACGAGATAGATGTAGATACAGCTGTTAGTTTAGATTTTGAAGTTGGGGGGAATTCTGCTAGAATAAATTTATTTAACGACAAGGATTCTTCATTTTTAGTTGAGGAAGAAGAGAGGTCTTATGTACAATCTATGTCTGGTCATAAGGTTAAATTTGAGTTTACTACAATAGATTCATATTGGCAACAACAACTATCCGGTAGGGCTATCAATAAAGTAACTATTGATTTTGAAATTGAGGAAGATGACAGTTATGATTCTCACGAAAAACTATATTTAGTTAGAGAAAAAGAAGATGGGAAAATAGTGTTTTTAACAGATTTTACTATTGAAGGAGATGCTCATTTTGGTGGAGAGTTAGACGGGACAACTTATAGTTTTAACATAACCCGATATTTTGTTCAGCTACTAACAAATGAAGAGTATACAGACGTATTATACTTACTTGCATCTGGAGGAGCGGCTAATTCAAATAGAACGATTTTAGATAATAGTAAAGTATCAATCAATATTATTTATACCGAAATATAGTATATGTGCGGAATTGTTGGATATATTGGAGATAAGGATGCTTATCCAATTATTATAAAAGGATTACAAAGGCTAGAATACAGAGGATATGACAGTGCTGGTATAGCTTTATCACAAGGTTCTGACATTACAATTCTAAAACAAAAAGGAAAAGTTTCTGATCTTGAAGAGTATGCTGCTGATAAAAATAGAAAAGGAACTATTGGTATTGGGCATACCAGATGGGCAACACACGGAGTTCCAAATCAAAAGAATGCGCACCCACATAGTTCGGGTGATGGTAAACTTGCTATTATACATAACGGAATTATAGAAAATTACGATTCTATAAAAAGAATGCTATCTGAAAAAGGGCACGAATTCACATCCGATACAGATACTGAAGTTCTGATTCACCTGATAGAAGAAATTAAAAATCACGAACAATGTAAGTTGTTTGAGGCAGTTCGTCTTTCTTTAAATGAAGTTATTGGAGCCTACGCTATTGTAGTCATGGAAGAAGGAAATAAGGAAGAATTTATTGCGGCTAGAAAAGGAAGTCCACTAGTAATTGGTATAGGGGCAGAAGAATATTTTATTGCTTCTGACGCCACTCCTATTATTGAATATACTAGAGATGTAGTGTATTTAGAAGATGGAGAAGTTGCAAGAGTTAACAGAAACGAGAAATTGGAAATAAAAACTATTTCTAACATAAGGAAAAACCCTTATATACATGAGTTAGAAATGAGCTTAGATTCTATAGAAAAGGGAGGGTACCCTCACTTTATGCTAAAAGAAATATTTGAGCAACCAAGTTCCGTTTTAGATACTTTAAGAGGTAGAATAAATCCTGAAACCAAAGAAGTTAAACTTGGTGGGCTTATGGATTATGAACAGAAACTTACAAAGGCAAACAGGATAATTATTGTTGCTTGTGGTACATCTTGGCATGCGGGACTTATAGGGGAATATCTGTTTGAAGATTTGGCTAGAATTCCGGTAGAAGTAGAATATGCTTCTGAGTTCAGATACAGAAACCCTATCATTAAGGAAAATGATATTGTGCTTGCTATTTCCCAATCTGGAGAAACAGCAGATACTTTAGCAGCTCTAGAGCTTGCAAAAGAAAAAGGATCTACGATTTTAGGAATTTGTAATGTAGTAGGGTCATCTATTGCAAGGCTTACAGATGCAGGAGTATATACCCACGCAGGGCCAGAAATTGGGGTCGCATCTACCAAAGCATTTACAACTCAGGTAGCAGTATTGACACTGATGGCTCTTAAAATTGCTCGATTAAAAGGAACTATTACTACTTCTAATTTCAGAAATATGATTACAGAATTAGAAATGATATCAGATAATGTGGAGAAAGTTTTAAAATCGAATAAATTAATTAAGGAAGTAGCAGCAGAATTTAAAAATGTGCAAAACTTCTTATACTTGGGAAGAGGATATAATTTCCCAGTCGCACTAGAGGGAGCTCTGAAACTAAAAGAAATATCATACATACATGCAGAAGGATATCCTGCTGCAGAAATGAAACATGGACCAATTGCTCTTATTGATGAAGAAATGCCTATTGTAGTCATTGCTACCAAAATGGGGAATTATGAAAAAGTAGTAAGCAATATACAAGAGGTGAAGGCTAGAGGAGGGAGATTAATTGCTATAGTAACAGAAGGTGATATAACAGTAAAAGAATTAGCAGATTATGTAATTGAGATACCCGAATGTTCGGAGCAACTTACTCCATTACTTACTAATATACCACTACAGTTATTATCTTATTATATAGCTGTAATGAGAGGATGTAATGTAGACCAACCGAGGAACTTAGCAAAATCCGTTACTGTTGAGTGATTTGGTACCACCGATTTGGTTCCGAAAACTTCTTTTATTCATAATTGTCTAAATCAATATTATATTTTTCTACTAAATACTTTTTTACATCTAATTTTGAAGTTGTATCTATTCCTTTCTCTATCATTTCTTCTCTCCAATCATAAAATTCATCATAGATTTCTTTGACACCATCTCTAGTATTTACAAATAAAGAAATGTCAATTCCAGAATTACTACCCTCTATAAACTCTCCTTCTATCTCTACATAATCATTTGTTTCCGTATTTTCATATGTATAACTACTAAAAATATTCTCCGAATCAATATTCCTATTTGCTACAAGATATTTTTCATCAAATTCACTTTCTAACTCGAAGGATTCGAATTCCCAATCACCAGATTCGTGTGAAATTGCTCTTGTAAAGAAAGCCTCCCAACCTACACTTTCCCTCTCAGTTAAATTCTCAGATTCAGATTTTTCCATTACTGATACACTTACCTCTTTTTCATCTCCATTTTCTAGCACTATAGTATCAATGACACTTATAGGCCCGTGCTCGTGCCAATCACTGTCATAATCATAAAAATTTGAGTAAATAGTATCAGACCAGCTTTCATGACCTTCTAAAAAGGCGTCAATCAAATCATTAATTGAGACACCACCTCCAACATCTTCTATCATCCCAGTACCATACTTATGTTTAATTTTATATTCCATAGTTTAAATTTTAGGATTTATTTTTGAGTTTTTAAAAATTCTAAATATTCATTAGAACCCATTGTCATACTTGAAATCAAACTAAGACATTCATTTGTGATTTCAATAGATGAGATATTTTTTTTAAATTTAAATTTTCTCCCATCATATGAGGTTAAACTGTTTTCATCTGAATTAAAACATATATTACAATATAAGTGTTCACCCAATATTTCTGAACAACTTATTCCAAATTTATCATAAGACAAATCAAAATCAGATTTTGATAATGTAGTTTTTAATTCTCTACGATTTTCATGATAATTTTCTGGATTGATATTATTTTTTGACATATAATTATCCTTAATATAGTTTACTGTAACTTTATACTTGGTTTCTTCTAACCCATTATGACTAGGATATTTCTTTTTCTGAATATTTTCTATTCTAGAATGTTTAATACAATATGTGTTAACAGCTTCTTTATTCTTTAAATAAAAAATTTCTTTATAGTCCTCTTTTTCATATTTGTGATGTTTAAGTTGTGTATCAATGATATTTCCACCAAATAACGAAAATGATATACCAAATAGAACTTCTAACATATGTCAAAGATAGGATTTTGGACTTAGACCGTGACCGTATTTCTGATCTAATGTACAATTATTCTTGCTTTCATACTAGGCAGATGCGGAGTACAAACATAATAGTGTGTTTTAGATTCTTCTACAACTATATAGTTAGATTCACCAAAACTAAGTTCAAAACCGTTTTCTATTGGTGTTGAGTTATTTGCGTTATAGTTTACTTCGCTTACCTCAACAGCATTATGGGTAACTCCTAATTCAAAAAAAATTGTGTCACCAACATTACAATTTAAGACTTCCGGTACAAAATTTAACCCACTTGTTGTTATCATATTTCCAAAATTTATTGGTTCATTATCTTCTTTTGAACACGAACATATAAACAACATTAAGATTGAAGTAATACTTAGATATTTCATTATTAATTTAGTTTTTTTTCAGTTGCTGTTGAGTAGGTTGGTTTTTTAAGATCATCTCTACTCAATTGGTTTAGATACTTTATAGTTAGTTTCTTGTAAACCACCAGGTCGATTCCACTTAACTTTCTTAACATTTTCAACTACAGAGTGTTTAACACAGTATGTATTGACAGATTCATTATTTTTCAAGTGGAAAATTTTGTTATAATTTTCTTTTTCATACTTGTGATGAGTAAGTTTTGTATCTATTATATTCCCACCAAACAGAAAAAACGATATACTAAAAAGGATTTCTAACATACCAACAAAACTAACAAATTAAATCGTAATCGATAGTTAATTAGTTTTATTATATTTGGTGTATGACATTTAAATTTTTATCAAAATTTTGAAATGATTTTTTTTAGAGAAAACGGGGTAGTTATTTTATTAGTTATAGGGTTTATTCTTGTAATTTATGTATTCTATAAAAAGAATAAGGGTAAGTGGTTAGATTATAGATTAGGAGATATATTAAGGGGGTGGCTTAAGAAAAATGGATCAACTAAATATTTAAATAATATAGAAAAGAAATTACCAAATAGTATAGCTGCTAAATATCTTAAAGAAACTAAAAATCTAGAACCAAAAATATATTACAATATAATAAAATCAATATTAAAAGATTTGCAATATGAGAAACCAAATGATGACGATATTATAATTCATTTAAGAATTGGAGATTCAATACAAGACAGCAATAATAATAGTATAAATTATCTTCAAAATAAGAATGGAGAAGTGTATGCGACTATCGTTGAGAATCTAGAGAAAACATTATACCTATTAGACAATAAAAATAGATGTGTTCTTGTATACGGCACTCATCTTAACTTATCTAAAAAACAAAAAGAAAACACTAAATTGTATTTAGAAAAAATACGAAAACTATTAAAAAAGTATAATTTTAAATTTATCGAAAGAATAAATGGAAATCCTGATGAAGATTTTTATTATATGGCAAATTCAAAAATATTTATAAAATCAGGAGGTGGATATTCTACTATTATATCTAATATTATTATTAATAATGGAGGCTTGGTGTATTATCCAAATAGTATTTTAGAAAAAGAAAAATTTACATGGGGAGGAAAAAATTGGCATGTCTAATAAAATAAATCTATAGAAGAAATTATTTTTTACTCTAATACCTCTATTGCTTTCTCAACATACTTATCACTCTGGGTTATTACCCTAAAATAAGCATCATTACCATATAGGTTTTTTATTAAAGTAGCCTTTAAGTAAATCTTTAGGTCCAAAAGTTCTTTTTCTCCCATACTTAAATCAAAATCCTCATTTTTCTTGTGTATAAAACGTTCAAATTCTTGGTACAATTTATCTGCTTCTAACCTTTCTAATCTATTGGGAAAATCTACCGATTTTTGCTTGGTAAGCGCAAACTCTGAAATCCAATTGTTAGCTCTGATTATATTGTATTTTGTGTAATTTAAGCTAGAATCCACAGTAATAATACTATCTGGAGTAATACCTCCCCCACCATAAACTACCCTTCCGCTTTTGGTAGTATATTTTAAGGAGTCTGCAATATTTTCTTCTTTCTGATCAGATCTAATATACATTTCGGCATGGTATTCCTTATCGCTTTTTCCGTAAGATTTTTGTATACTTCTACCAGATGGAATATAATACCTTTGGGTGGTAAGCCTAACTGCTGAACCATCCGGTAATTTAATTTCTTCTTGTACTAATCCTTTACCAAAAGATCTATTACCAATAATTATTCCTCTGTCCAAGTCTTGGATACAACCAGAAACAATTTCAGAAGCAGAAGCTGAGCCTTGATTTATCAATACAACTAGTTTTATGTGCTTTAATCTACCATCATCATCCGAATAAATTTCTTGTTGTTTACGATATTTCCCCTCTGTATATACTATAAGTTCTCCTTTTTCCAAAAACTCATTACACATATATATTGCAGAACCTAAAAATCCTCCAGGATTACCTCTTAAGTCTAAAATAAGTTTACTCATTCCATCATCCAAAAGTTTATTAGTTGCCGTATAAAACTCCTTATTTGTTGTTCCCGAAAATCGGTTTACTTTTACATATCCTATCTTATCAGATAACATAACAGAAGCGTCTACACTATGCAAGGGAATATCTCCTCTTACAATGGTATAATTTAACAATTCTGGCAATCCCCTCCTATATATCTTTATCTGAACTTTTGAATCTTTTTCTCCTCTCAATTTATCTATTACATCCTGATTAGTTAAACCAACAGAAGCAAAATCTTCCCCATCTACTTCAACAATCCTATCACCAGAAAGTATTCCTAACTTTTCTGATGGACCTCCAGATATTGGAGAAACCACTACCAAGCTATCTTGTATGATATTAAACTCAATCCCTACCCCGCTAAAACTACCCCTCATTTCTTCTTCTAACACGCCTTGCTCTTTTACAGGAATATAACTAGAGTGAGGGTCTAACTCCTGCATTATAGAAATTAAAATTTCATCTTCATGATCGGAGATGTCAAAACCATCTACATAGTTTTCCTCTACTAATGTCAATATAGCGTCTAACTTGGAGTTTTGTGCTGATGGATCTTCTAGAATGTAGAATTTACCTAGAAATATCCCAACAATTAGGATAATAGAATAAATAATCGGTTGGGAATTTTTATTCTGCATCTAACTCACTTAACTTTAGTTTACAGATTTCCACTCCGGCGTCTTGCAAAAATTCTACACCACTTATATCTTTATACTCATTTATATAGACCACTCTTTTAATTCCAGACTGATGAATCAATTTACTACAATCCTTACAAGGAGACATGGTAAGGTATAAAGTAGCTCCACTACAATCGTGGGTCGAGCCTGCTGTTTTTAAGATAGCATTGGCCTCAGCATGTAGTACATACCAATATGTTTTTCCATTTTCATCCTCACAACAATTATCAAAACCTGAAGGAGTACCATTATATCCATCGGATATAATCATTCTGTTTTTTACAATAATAGCTCCAACCTTTTTCCTAGTACAATGAGAAAGTTTTGCCCACTCCAAAGCCATTCTCAAATATGCTTTATCGTATTTTTTTTGTTTTTTATCTGTCATTACTAAAAATCTTTATACATCATTTTACTAATGTATTTTCCCACAATATCAAACTCAATATTAACTTTATCCCCTACATTTAAATTTTTAAAATTAGTATGCTCAAATGTATATGGGATTATTGCTACCGAAAATCCTGTATCTTGAGAATTGCACACCGTTAAACTCACTCCATTGACACAAATAGACCCTTTTTCTACAGTAAAATGCTCCGACTCTTTATGATGGAAAGAAAACAACCAGGAACCTCCTTCTTCTTTTATCTCTGTACAAGTTGCAGTACTATCTACATGCCCCTGTACTATATGTCCGTCTAACCTTCCTCCAAGTTCCATACACCTCTCAATATTTACCTCATCACCAATCTCTAACTCAGAAATATTAGTTTTCTCTAATGTTTCTTTTACAGCAGTAACCGTGTAACTATCTTCATTTGTTTCTATAACTGTTAAACAAACTCCATTATGAGAAACACTTTGGTCAATTTTTAGCTGATTTGATAAAGTTGTAGAACATCTAATGTTTAGGTTTGTTCCTTGTTTTTCTAAAGAAACTACTCTAGCTATTTTCTCAATAATTCCTGTAAACATTCTAATAATCTATTACTTGTTGTTCTAAATTCTCTGGTAATTCTCTAAAATCATATTCCTGATTTCTGAGTTGAGGTTCAAATCCTGCGTCTCTAATACAATCTTGTATGTCATTAGAGGTAAATCGGTGTGGAGCTCCCGCAACAGACACCACATTCTCTTCTAACATAATAGAACCCATGTCGTTAGCCCCTCCATGTAAACAAACCTGTGCTATATCAGCACCAACTGTAAGCCAAGAAGCTTGAATATTATTAATATTTGGTAGCATAATTCTAGAAATGGCTAGCGTCCTTATATATTCATCATCGGAAACAGAATTATTGATTCCTTTTACTCTTTGTAATAAAGTACCATCATCCATATAAGGCCATGGTATGAAAGCGTTAAATCCTTTACTTCCTTTTGGTTTGTCAGATTGAACCTCTCTAATCCAAACTAAATGCTCAAACCTCTCTTCTATCGTTTCTACATGTCCAAACATCATTGTTGCAGAAGTAGTAATATCTAATTTATGAGCCTCTCTCATAACTTCTAACCAAACTTGTCCAGAACACTTCCCGGTACTAATAATTCTCCTAACTCTATCGTTCAGAATTTCAGCGCCAGCTCCTGGTAAACTGTCCATTCCTGATTTCTTTAATGCTATAAGAGCTTCTTTATATGTTATCTTATCAATTTTACAAATATGAGCTATCTCAGGAGGTCCTAAAGCATGTAGCCTAACATTTGGGAATAAATCTTTTAAATCTTTAAATAGATTACAATAATATTCTAATCCTAAATCTGGATGATGACCTCCTTGTAACAAAATTTGATCTCCTCCAAATTTAATTGTTTCCTCAATTTTTCTTTTATATTCTTCAATAGTAGTAATATAAACCTCAGGGTGTTTTGGAGGACGAAAAAAATTACAAAATTTACAATTTGCAACACATGCATTTGTAGTATTTACATTTCTATCAATTTGCCAAGTTACTATATCTCCCGGAACGGTTTTTTGTCGTAATTCATTTGCTGTCCACATTAACTCAGTGGTAGCAACATTTTCAAACAAAAATTGCCCCTCTTCAGCAGATAAAAAATCTTTATTTAAGGCTCTTTGTATAAGCTCTTGCTTATTCATAAATTTAATTAATTTTGTAATCCCCAAAAATACTAAAATATATGAAAATAAAAATCAAAAAAGTTAGGGAAATATCATTTAAAGAAAATACTATTTTCTTTTATACGAATAAAGACGCAAAAAAGATATACCTTAGAAAAGATGAACTTGATTATATATCAAAAGAAGTAAAAAAGGGAACAGAAATAATAAAATTATACGATTATAAACAATATAAATTTATTATAAATCCTAAAGAAGAAAATAATCAAAATCAAAAAATAGAAAATCTAAGATTAATTGGGGATAAAATACAATCTGAATTAAAAGAGGAAAGTTCTGTTCTAATCTCACTACTAAAAGAAGAGAAGAAAAAAGGATTGGCAATAGCTGAAGGACTAGCTCTCGCTAATTATACCTTTACACAACACAAAACAGATCCTAAACTAAACAAACTCAAAGAGATTTTACTTTCAAACATTTCAGTAGGAGAGATTAAAGAACTTCAGAATATTGTTGATTCTGTTTATCTCACACGAGATTTAGTAAACCAACCATTTTCGCATCTAACCGCTGCAGATTTAGCAACTGCAGCTCAAAAAGTTGGGCGGAAAAATGGGGTTAAAGTAGAGGTTTTTAATAAAAAGAAAATTGAACGTCTGAAAATGGGAGGACTTTTAGCTGTTAATAAAGGTAGTTTAGATGACCCTACTTTTACCATAATGGAGTGGAATCCAAAAAATGCAAAAAACAAACAACCAATTGTATTAGTAGGCAAAGGAATTGTATACGATACTGGCGGACTAAGTTTAAAACCTACAGCAAATTCAATGGACTTAATGAAGATAGATATGGGAGGAGCAGGAACCGTAATTGGAGCCATAAACGCTATCTCTTCCAACAAATTACCTGTTCATGTAATTGCTTTAGCTCCCGCCACCGACAACAGACCATCAGGAAATGCTTACGCCCCTGGAGATGTAATAAACATGCATGATGGAACTACTGTGGAGGTTTTAAATACAGATGCGGAAGGAAGGATGATACTTGCGGACGCTCTCTCCTATGCTAAAAAATATAAGCCTGAATTAGTAATTGATTTTGCAACCCTTACCGGAGCTGCTGTAGCTGCAATTGGTCATTACGGATTAGTGAGTATGCATAAAGATTCTGGAAAAGACCATGCAGAACTCAAAAAGTCTGGTGATGAAATGCATGAAAGATTAGCTGAATTTCCTTTTTGGGAAGATTATGACGAATTAATAAAATCAGACATAGCTGATATTAAAAATTTAGGAGGGCCTTACGGTGGAGCTATTACTGCAGGTAAGTTTTTAGCTTATTTTACAGATTACCCTTGGATTCATATAGATATGCCTGGAGTTTATTCAAAAGCAAAATATGGATATAGAGGAAAAGGAGCTACAGGAATGGGAGTAAGATTAGTTTACAATTTTCTAAAAAATAGATACTAAATGGAACAGTTCAGAAAAAAAATAAGAGTAGGTATATCTGTAGGAGATTTGAATGGGATTGGAATGGAAGTAATATTGAAAACTTTTATGGATAAAAGAATGATGGATTTTTGTACTCCTATTGTTTTTGCTTCTAGTAAAACCGCTTCTTTCCACCGTAAAGTAAATGAGATTAAAAATTTTAGTTTTAATATTATTAATTCATTTAAAGAGTTGAACGACAAACAAGCAAATCTGTTAAATTGCTGGAAAGAAGATTTAGAAATAAAAATAGGAGAATCTTGTGAAAAAATTAGTAAATATGCCTTTATCTCTTTAGAAAAAGCGAAACAATCCTTACAGAATAATGATATTGATGTACTTGTAACTGCGCCTATTAATAAATCTTCTATTCAAAAGAATCAAGCAGATTTTATTGGACATACCGAATATTTAGAACAAAATTTTGAAGGAAAATCTGTTATGATGATGGTAAGTAATAATATGAAAATAGCTTTTGTTACTTCCCATGTCCCATTATCTGAAGTTCCGAGTTTACTTACAACAGATAAAATTTGTGAAAAATTAAGAAGTATAAACAACACTTTAATTCAAGATTTTGGAATAAGAAGACCCAAAATTGCGGTATTAGGTCTTAATCCTCACGCTGGTGAAGATGGAATGCTGGGTAAGGAGGAGGACGAAATTATTATTCCCGCTATTCAAAAATCTAAAGAGAAAGATGATGTCTTGTCATTCGGGCCTTATCCTGCAGATAGCTTCTTTACTCCTACTAACTTAAATAGATTTGACGCTATATTATCCATGTATCACGATCAAGGTTTGACTCCTTTTAAAACTCTTTCTTTTTGGGATGGGGTTAATTATACTTCAGGATTAAATATTGTCAGAACCTCTCCTGTTCATGGAACTGGATACGACATAGCTGGAAAAAACATTGCCAACGCTCAATCTTTTAGAGAGTCTGTATATCTTGCTTGTGATATTATTAAGAAAAGAAGATCTTACTTGTCGTTAAAATCAAATTCATTAACATCTAAAAAATCAGAAGATTAACATTTGTAGCGTGTTTTATTAAAAAATAGTATATTTGCCGACTACTACAAATTGAATAAATGCTCAATTATAATATCCGAATTAAAGGAGTTAAAGATGGAAGTCATGAGTATTTTTTTAATATAGATAGTGAGTTCTTTGAATCATTTATTGACTCTGAAGTTACAAATTCAGAAATTAAAGTTTGTGCTAAATTATTTAAAGATGGAAATAAGTTAAACTTATCTCTAAAATTTAGTGGTGAAATACACAACTTAGTTTGCGATTTGTGCGCCAATCAAATAGTTGTATCCGTAGAAAATTCTATTTCTATATTGTTACAGGAAAGTGAATCAGAATTAGAAGATACAGATGAAATAGTTTACATTCATCCAAATCAACATGAGTTAGATATCTCTCAGTTAATTTATGAAGGAATTATTTTGTCCATTCCTTCAAAAAGAGAACACGTTGGGAAAGAGGAAGATAATTGTGACAAAGAAATGATAGCATTATTGAATAAATATACGCAAAAAGAAGAAAAAAATGACCCTAGATGGGACCAACTAAATAAATTAAAAGATTTAATATAAATAAAAATGGCGCATCCAAAAAGAAAGATTTCAAAAACTAGAAGAGACAAAAGAAGAACTCATTACAAAGCAAGTGAACAAACAATTAAAACTTGTCCTGAAACTGGAGAATCTCATTTATACCACCATGCTTATGAACATGAAGGAAAATTATACTACAAAGGAAAGCTTGTTTCTGAATCAAAAGTATAATATCTTTTTGTAGTTTTATCATTCAAATGAGACTATAAATAGGAGATGAGAATTGGCATAGACATCATGGGAGGAGATTTTGCTCCTCAAAAAACTGTACATGGTGCAATACTTGCACAGAAAGAATTGCCAAAAGAAACAGAAATTGTTTTATTTGGTAATAAAAATGACATTCTTTCCGAGTTAAAATCACACCATATTTCAGAAGATTTTTTCGAAATTGTTGATTGCTCTGAAGTAATTGACATGGGAGAACATGCTATTAAGGCTTTTAAGCAAAAAACAAACTCTAGTATTGCTGTAGGGTTCCATTACCTATCTACTGGAAAAATAGATGGTTTCGCATCTGCTGGAAATACGGGAGCAATGTTTGTCGGAGGATTTTATTCGGTAAAGGCAATTAGTGGTATAATCAGACCTTGTATTTCTTCTGTTTTACCAAAAGAAAATGGTGGTTTTGGCGTACTATTAGATGTTGGGGCAAATGCGGATTGTAAAGCAGATGTTTTATATCAATTCGGAATTTTAGGGTCCTTATTTGCAGAATATGTATGTAATATTAAATCCCCAAAAGTAGGACTACTTAATCTAGGAGAAGAAAAAACAAAAGGAAATATGCTAACTCTATCCGCTCATGAAATGATGGAAGGTACAAAAGACTATAACTTTATTGGAAATGTAGAAAGTAGAAATATTTTTGAAGAAGAATCTGATGTTATAGTTTGTGATGGTTTTACAGGAAATATTGTTTTAAAAGAAGCGGAAGCTTTTTATAATCTTATTAAGAAAAGAGGTTATGAAGATGAATATTTCAAAAGATTTAATTACGAAAATTATGGAGGGACTCCAATCTTAGGTCTCAATAAAACAGTAATTATTGGACATGGTATTTCTAATGAGATTGCGATAAAAAATATGATTAGGTTAACCAAGGATGTTGCAGAGGCAGATTTGGAAACGAAAATTAAAGAAAGTTTAAACTAATGAGAAAAATTACAGCTGCAATAACAGGAATTCAAGGATATGTACCTGACTATATTTTAACAAATAAAGAACTTGAAACTTTAGTAGACACAAATGATGAGTGGATTACTACAAGAACAGGAATTAAAGAAAGAAGAATCCTTAAAGGGGAGGGACTAGGGTCTTCAGATATGGGAGCAGAAGCAATAAAAGGCTTACTCGAAAAAACAAAGACTAAAGTAGAAGAAATTGATTTAATTATTTGTGCAACAGCTACCCCTGACATGATATTTCCTTCTACTGCATGCGTAATTGCAGATAAAATTGGGGCCACAAATTGTTTTGCATATGATTTGATGGCTGCGTGTTCAGGATTCTTGTATTCTCTTGCAACTGCATCCAAATTTATTGAGACAGGTACTTATAAAAAAGTTGTTGTTGTAGGATCTGATAAGATGTCTTCTATTGTAGATTATACTGAAAGATCTACTTGTATTATTTTTGGAGATGGTGCTGGAGCTGTTCTTTTAGAACCTTCTGAAGATGGATTTGGAATACAAGATTCTATTTTAAAAGCAGATGGGTCAGGTAGAGAATTCTTACATCTTAAAGCAGGCGGCTCTGTAAAACCATCTTCTCATGCAACTGTAGAAGCTAAAGAACATTTCGTCTTCCAAGATGGCCAACCTGTTTTTAAAGCTGCTGTAAAAAGTATGGCTGATGTTTCTGAAGAAATAATGAATAGAAATAACCTAACTGCGGATGATGTAGCTTGGTTGGTACCTCATCAAGCAAATAAAAGAATTATTGATGCAACTGCGAAAAGAATGGGGGTTGGAGAGGAAAAAGTAATGCTGAATATACAAAAATATGGAAATACTACTAACGGAACTATTCCTCTGTGTTTATGGGAATGGGAAAGTCAGCTAAATAAAGGAGATAATATTATACTTGCCGCTTTTGGTGGAGGATTTACATGGGGTTCTATATATGTGAAATGGGCTTACAATTCAAATAAATAATACTATGTTTGTAATATAAATATATACTGAAATGAAAAAAATGACTTTAGAAGAAATTCAAGAATTAATAAAATTTGTCGCAAAATCAGGAGCAACAGAAGTTGATTTGGAATTTGATGATTTTAAAATTTGTATTAAATCTCCTCCGAAGAAAAGAAGAGGACAACCAGATGAACCAATTGCAATAATACAACAACCCGCTCCAGCACAAGTTATATCTCCTCCTGTTACGGTAGAATCAGTAGCTACGCCTGAATTAGAAAACCCTAAAAAGAGTGAAGATAATGCCAATTATATTACAGTTAAATCTTCAATGATTGGTACATTTTACAGAAGTTCCTCTCCAGACACACCGTCATTTGTAAATGTGGGAGACTCAATAAAAGAAGGTGATACAATCTGTATTATTGAAGCTATGAAGCTTTTTAACGAGATTGAATCAGAAGTTTCTGGTACAATTGTAAAAGTTTTGGTAGATGACGCAACTCCTATCGAGTTTGATCAACCATTATTCTTAGTAGATCCTGCTTAAAAAAACCAGATTATGTTTAAGAAAATATTAATTGCAAATAGAGGAGAAATTGCTCTAAGAATTATCCGTACTTGTAAAGAGATGGGCATTCAGACAGTAGCTGTTTACTCTAAAGCTGATGCTGAAAGTTTACATGTTAGGTTTGCAGATGAAGCAGTTTGTATTGGCCCGGCTGCTAGCTCTGAATCTTACTTAAAAATACCTAATATTATTGCAGCTGCAGAAATAACTAATTCAGACGCTATACATCCAGGATATGGTTTTCTTTCAGAAAATTCAAACTTCTCAAAGATATGCGCTGAGAATGGCATAAAATTTATTGGAGCATCTCCACAGATGATTGATGGAATGGGAGATAAAGCTGCTGCAAAAGAAACAATGAAAAAAGCAGGGGTCCCAACAATACCGGGGTCAAAAGGTCTTATTAAAGATTATACAGAATGTAAAAAACTTGCTAGCGATATAGGGTATCCTATTATGTTAAAGGCAACTGCAGGGGGAGGTGGAAAAGGAATGAGACTTGTATGGGAACAAGAGGATTTAAAAGACTCTTGGGATTCGGCCAGACAAGAATCACAAGCTGCTTTTGGAAATAACGGTATGTATATGGAAAAATTTATTGAAGATCCTAGGCATATTGAAATTCAAATTATTGGAGATTTTAGAGGTAAGGCTGCTCATCTTTCAGAGAGAGATTGTTCGATACAAAGAAGACATCAAAAATTAACAGAAGAAACCCCTTCTCCTTTTATGACTAATAAATTGAGAAAAGAAATGGGAGCAGCAGCGATTAAAGCTGCTGAGGCAGTAAAGTATGAAGGTGTTGGCACCGTAGAATTTTTAGTAGACAAGCATAGAAACTTCTACTTTATGGAAATGAACACAAGAATACAAGTAGAACACCCAGTAACAGAGGAGGTGGTAGATTATGATTTGATTCGTGAGCAAATAAAAGTTGCTGCAGGTATTGAAATTTCGGGGAAAAATTATACTCCACAACTACATGCTATTGAATGTAGAATTAATGCAGAAGATCCTTATAATGATTTTAGGCCTTCTCCTGGTATGATTACATCCTTTCATTCACCTGGGGGACATGGTGTTAGAATTGATACTCATGTATATGCAAATTATATGATACCTCCATATTATGACTCCATGATTGCAAAACTTATTACTGTTGCTCAGACTAGGGAGGAGGCAATACAAAAAATGGAAAGAGCCTTAGACGAGTTTATTATTGAGGGTATTAAAACAACCATTCCCTTCCATCAGCAATTAATGAAAGATGAAAACTTCCGTAAAGGAGTATATACTACTAAGTTTATGGAGGACTTTAAATTGAAATAAAATTCAAGGAGATGATTATTGAAAAATCTACTCTATTCCTAGAATGGATTTTTATTATATTACCTGAGCTTTTCTACTAATAAGTTTGTGTACGCTTTCTTTTATTGATTTAGCATCAAAATAGCATTCAATATATAATTGTTGTTGCGTACCATGGTTTATAAACTCATCTGGTATACCTAATCGTGTTACCACAGATTTATAATTATTATCTATCATAAACTCAATAACTGCCGAACCAAAACCTCCTTGTAAACATCCATCTTCAATTGTAATAACCTTGTCAAATTTCTGAAAGACCTGATGAAGTAAATCAACATCTAAAGGTTTGACAAATCTCATATCATAATGAGCAATGTCTAATCCTTCTTTTTCAAAATCTAAATTAGCTTCTACAACAAAATTACCGGTATTTCCTATAGATAATATTGCAACTTGTTCCCCTTCTTTTATTATTCTTCCTTTGCCTATTTCTATCTCTGTAAATGGAGTTTTCCAATCTAACATAACTCCATTTCCTCTAGGATACCTTATAGAAAAAGGTCCTTTGTTAGGTAACTGAGCAGTATACATTAGGTTTCTTAACTCTTGTTCATTCATAGGAGCAGAAACAATCATATTTGGCACGCATCTAAAATAAGCCATGTCAAATACCCCATGATGAGTAGCTCCATCTGCACCAACAAAGCCGCCCCTGTCTAAACAAAATATTACATCTAAATTTTGTAAAGCAACATCATGTATAACTTGATCGTAAGCTCTCTGCATAAAAGTAGAGTAAATATTACAATACGGAACTATTCCTTGTGTAGCAAGTCCTGCTGAAAAAGTTACAGCATGCTGTTCTGCAATCCCAACATCAAATACTCTTTCTGGCATTTCTTCTAACATTTTATTTAAAGAAGATCCGGTAAGCATAGCGGGGGTAACCCCAACAATGTTTTCATTTTGTTTTGCTAATTCAATAATTGTTTCTCCAAAAACATCTTGATATTTTGGAGGAGACTTTTTAGTAGAGTTAGAAATAATTTCACCCGTTTCTTTATCAAATAAACCTGGAGCATGCCACTTAGTTGTATCTCCATCTTCAGCTGGCTTATACCCCTTTCCCTTTTGAGTAATACAATGTAATATTTTTGGACCTGGGATATGTTTTAAGTCTGATAAAACATCTGATAAATGTTGAACATCATGACCGTCAATTGGCCCAAAATATCTAAAATTTAATGACTCAAAGTAATTACTCTCTCCTAATAAAGATGATTTAATAGCTCCTTCTACTTTTTGCACTACCTTTTGTGCATTAGGTCCAAATTGACTTAATTTCCCAAGAATCTTCCAAATCTTATTTTTAGCCTTATTATAAGTTTTTGAAGTAGCAATATCAGTTAAATATTCTTTTAATGCTCCTACAGCTGGGTCAATCGACATGCAATTATCATTTAAAATAATCAGAAGATTTGTATCTTCCATTCCCGCATGATTTAATGCTTCGAAAGCTATTCCTCCGGTCATAGAGCCATCTCCAATTACTGCAATATGTTGTTTCTTTTTATCTTCTTTTATCTTAGAAGCAAGGGACATACCTAAAGCGGCTGAAATAGATGTTGAAGAATGACCCACACCGAAAGTATCATAAACACTTTCAGATCTTTTTGGAAACCCACTAATCCCTTTATAATTTCTATTTGTATGAAAAACATCTCTCCTTCCAGTTAATATTTTATGACCATATGCTTGATGTCCAACATCCCAAACTAATTGATCTTCTGGTGTGTTAAAAGTATGATGAAGAGCAACTGTTAACTCTACTACTCCTAAACTTGCACCAAAATGACCTCCTTTTTCCGAGACAACATCGACTATAAATTGTCTTAACTCATCCGAAAGTTGAGGCAAGTCTTTCTTATTTAACTTTCTTAAATCAGAAGGAGAGTTTATGTTTGATAATAATGGTCCTGCGGTATACTTACTCATAATATTGTTTGCAAAGATACAGATTAATAATGATTTTGAAATAGTCTTGAAAATATGTAATATTGTTAAATTATGAAAAAAATCTTTTTTATCTTATCTTTAGTATCCTATCTAGGTTACTCACAAAAAACTAAACTTCCATTTAAAGATGGGGAATCTTGTATATATCGTATAAGTTATGGGATGTTTGGTGGTGGAGATGCAAAATATACTATTAATCAAACGCAAGATGAAACCCAGGTAATTGTAAAAGGAGGAAGTAACGCTTTTGTTGATTTGTTTTTTAAGATAAGAGATCGATATGAAACTATTATAAATAATTCAACAACGTTTCCAATATACTTTAAACGAGATATTATTGAAGGAAACTACGCTATAAATCAGGAATATTATTTTAACCATATAAAGAATATTGTAAGTACCCAGGTGGGAGATTTTGAATGTGAGCCTAAAAGTTATGATATTTTATCTTCATTTATGTATGGGAGAACACTAACATCTTCATATTTGAAAAAAAAGAATCCCTTCTATATAAATATCTTTTTGAATGAAGAAAATTATAATATGGAGGTCGAATATTTAGGAACAGAATTCATAGAAACTAAAATTGGAAAAATCAGATGTCTGAAATTTTCCCCGAAAGTTCAAGTAGGAAGAGTTTTTAAAAATGAGGATGATTTAACAATATGGGTGTCTGATGATGAAAACCATTTACTTGTAAAAGTGGAGATGGGAATATGGGTTGGAAGTATTGACGCTACTATAACAAGTACAAAAAATATTAAATTTCCATTGTCAATAACTGATTAAATCCTAAATTATTTCAGCTTTGTTTTATTTGTATTTTGGCATAAAAATCAAAATTACCTCTTCCTATGCGAAAAATATTTTTCTTAGCTTCTATAACTTTTATAGTTTCCGTTTTATTTTTCTATTATAATTCTCCAACTGACCCTACTGAAAACTCAATTACAGATAATAAAACACATGAGGATACCATTGTAATTAAACCACCAACTATTGATGAAATTATTAAAAATGGAATTCCAAATGACAATACGGAACGTAAAGAAGGGGTTATCTTTGAGACAGCTGACTATTCAGTAATTCAGGGGGTGATAAATCCTGGAGAAGCTATTAGTCATATCCTTGGAAAGTATAATGTAAGTAATACCGACATTTATAAACTTGAAAAAGCTGCAAAAAACATATTTGATTTAAGAAATATACAAAGTGGAAAGCCATATACAGTTTTTTGTTCGAAAGATTCTAATTCTATAGCTCAGTGTTTCGTATATCAAAAATCAAAAACCCAGTATGTTGTATTTGATTTTAGAGATTCAATTAGCGTTAGTGAAGGAGAGAAAGAAGTAATCACAAAAACAAACATTGTTATGGGTACAATTAGTCAAGGAGGAGGACTATGGTACTCTATATCCAAACAATTAGGTGAAGAGAAAGCCCCTCCACTAGTAGATGTTTTAGCAAACAATATTTATGGGTGGTCTATTGATTTTTTCCAAATCCAACCAAAAGATTCGTTTATAGTTTTTTTTGAGGAAAAATATGTAGAAAATGAATATGTAGGAATTGGTAAAGTATTTGCAGCATCTTTTACTCATAAAGGGAAAACAACGAATGCATTTCGTTTTAAGGAAAATGAAAAATATGCTGATTACTTTGATGAAAATGGAAATAATTTAAGAAGTGCATTTCTAAAATCACCAATTGATTTTGCAAGAGTAAGTTCAGGATTTGGGAACAGAAAACATCCTATTTCAGGAAAGTGGAAAAAACATAATGGAGTAGATTATGCTGCTCGTACAGGAACCCCTATAATGACTACTGCAAGCGGAACAGTAACTTATGCTTCAAGAAAGGGTGGGTATGGTAATTGTGTCATTGTAAAACATAATGAAAAATATACTACTCTTTATGCTCATTTGTCTAAGTTTAAATCAGGAGTACAAAAAGGATCATATGTGAAACAAGGAGATATAATTGGCTATGTCGGGAGTACTGGATATTCAACAGGTCCTCATCTACATTATGAATTTATGTTATACGGCAAACATGTGGACCCTTACAAACAAGCACTTCCCCCATCATTACCTCTAAAGAAAGAAAATACTGAAGAGTTTAATAAAGTAAGAGATGAATACACTAAAATACTCCAGAATTTCGTAAAATAGCAGTATGATAAATAATAGAGAAATATCTCTTTGGCTTATTAGCCTTTTTATGAGTATTTCTTTGTTAAGTTTTTCTGAATCTGAATTTCCCTTTATAGAAAATAAAGGACAGTTACCTGACTTTATATTCTCTAAGGTTAAGGTTCCTAATGGAGCAATTTTTATTGAAAACGGGAAATTAACTTATTCATTTTATGATGGTGTACAATTACAAGAAAAACATAATTTACTAAGAGATGAAAATTGGATTGACGCACATTCATTCTCTGTAGAATTTTTAAATTCAAATGACAACTCAACTCCTATTCTATTTAATAAGAGTGTTTATTTCGAAAATTATTATAATACTACTATATGGGCAGAAAATGTTCATTTATACAAAACATTTTATCAGAAGAATATCTATAATGGAATAGATTTAAAGATGTATTCTAATGAAGGGGCACTTAAATACGATCTAATATTACATCCTAATACGTCTCCTAAAAAAATTAAATTAAAGTATTCTGGTCAGGAAGAGATTTTTATGAAAAATGGAAATTTAATCATTAAAACATCTGTGAATGAGGTGACAGAATTAGCTCCTTATGCTTATCAAATAATTAATCAAAAAGAAGTAAAAGTTGATTGTCAGTTTAAGTTAAAAAATAATATTATTACGTTTGACTTCCCAGAAGGATTTGATAAAAACACAAAACTAATAATTGATCCTGTATTAATTTTTTCTACATATTCGGGCTCTGCTGCAGATAACTTTGGATATACTGCAACATACGATAAACTTGGATTTTTATATTCAGGCAGCACTGTGTTTGGAACAGGATATCCTACAACTTTAGGAGCATATCAAATAACTTATGCTAATAATTCCGCAGGTACAGATATAGCAATCACAAAATATGATACAACAGGAACAACAAGGATTTATTCTACCTATTTGGGAGGAGATATGGATGAGTTACCGCATAGTATGATTGTCAATAATTTAAATGAACTCTTTGTTTTTGGCACAACAGGATCTGATAATTACCCTACAACTATAGGATGTTTTAACAATAGTTTTAGTGGAGGGGATGGGTTCTCTCCAGGAGGATTAGGAGTTTCTTTTCCAAATGGAAGTGACATTATTGTAAGTAGGTTAAGCTCTAGCGGAGGGAATTTACTCGCGTCAACCTATATTGGAGGGACAGGAAATGATGGGTTAAATATATCTCAAAATCTCAGAAGAAATTATGCAGATGAGGTGAGAGGAGAAATTGATATTGATAAAAACAATAATATTTACTTAGCTACTTGTACCTATTCAACTGACTTCCCTGTTACTTCTTCTTTTCAGCAAAGTAATAAGGGATCTCAAGAGGCATGTATAGTGAAAATGGATAATCAGTTGAGTACAGTTATTTGGAGTTCTTATTTAGGAGGAAGTAAAGACGATGCAATATATTCTCTAGCATTGGATGATAATGACAATGTGTTTGTAAGTGGTGGCACAACTTCAGATAATTTTCCTGTTTCTTCTAATGCGTATCAAACATCCTATCAAGATTCTATTCAATCAGATGCGTTTATTACTCATATTTCTTCTGACGGAAACTCTATTATCAACTCTACTTATTTTGGTTCTGAATTTTATGACCAATCTTATTTTGTAGAATTAAGTTCTGAAGAAGAAGTCTATATTTTCGGACAAACTCAAGCTTTAGCAAAAAGTTTAATACACAATGCTAATTATTTTACTTTAGATGCAAGTCAATTTATATCTGTTTTTTCAAATGATTTACACAATTTATTAAGGTCTACTGTTGTAGGAACAGGGAAAGGTACTCCAGACATATCACCAACTGCTTTTTTAGTAGATGTTTGTAATAATATATATATTTCTGGATGGGGTAGCTCCACGCAGAACGGGACCCTTTCTACCTTAAATATGCCAATTACAGCAAATGCATTTCAGAACACTACCGATGGAAATGATTTTTATATAATGGTCTTAGATGATGGCTTAAACAACTTAGTATATGGTACGTATTTTGGGGGTAGTCAAAGTGCAGAACATGTGGACGGGGGAACAAGTAGGTTTGATAAAAAAGGGGTTATTTACCAATCTGTTTGTGCGGGATGTGGTGGTAATAATGATTTTCCAATAGAACCAAATCCTGGAGCTGTTTCTGCTACAAATAATTCTAGTAATTGTAATAATGGAGTTTTTAAATTTGATTTTAATTTCCCAATTGTATTAGCCGATTTTGATGGGCCCTGGATAGGATGTCAGAATAATATTTCATTCACCAACCTTAGTAGTTCACCTCAAAACACAACTTATTATTGGGACTTTGGTGATGGATATAATTCAACTCAAACAAATCCGAGTCATCAATACCTCATGCCAGGAATATATACCGTTACCTTAATTGCTACCTCAACAAATGCTTGTAATTTATCTGACACCATTTCTAAACAAATCTACATTCTTTCCAACACTTCTAATAATTTACAAAATATAGAAGTTTGTAAAGATGAAGCAATACAAATTGGGGTGTTACCTATTAACGACCCTTCTATAACTTATTCTTGGAATCCTTCTTTTGGTCTAAATAATATTGCTATCGCTAACCCTATTGCTAATCTAAATATAAGTACACAATACCGGTTAATTATATCCGACGGCATATGTTCAGATACTATTTATCAATTAGTAAATGTAGATAGTATAGATATTAATTCTAGTGAAGACACTACATTTTGTAAAGATCCTATTTTACTTTCTGCAAATACAAGTGGAACTGTAAACTCAATAATTTGGTCAACAGATAATAACTTTTCAGATACAATTAGCCTGTCTTCATTTTACACTGCTTATGCTCCAGGAACATATTATATTTTAGTTAGGAATAACAATTGTTCTGAAACTGATAGTATAAATGTAACAAATGATAATATTAATATTGAACTTAGCGGGATAACTGAAATCTGTAATGGAGATTCTGTTTTTATTAAAGTGGATGATTTAAGTTCTTTAGATCCAATTGTGTCTTATGATTGGGCATCTGAATATGAATTAATCTTTGGTTCAGACTCCTCAAATTTTATTTCTTATCCTGAAAGTTCTACTTGGTATAAAGTTATTGCTACAAACACTCTTGGTTGTTTTGTTTCCGATTCTATATTTGTGGAAGTGTATAACTACCCTTTTGCAGATTCTGTTTGGGCGTCAGATACTAGTATATTTTTAGGAGAATCGACACAGTTAAATATTTCTACCACTGACAATGTTTTATGGAATACTAATGAAAACTCAAATTCTATAATCATTTCTCCAGAACATTCTACTCTGTATTATGTAGTAATTTACAATGAATTCTGTCAGATTGAAGATTCTATCTTTATTGAAGTAAAAGATGTTGTTTGTGATAAAGATAGAATATTGATTCCTTCAGCTTTTAGCCCTAATGAAGATGGTAAAAATGATTTGTATAAAATAATAGATGAAGATGGGATTATAAGAGAATTTAAATTAGAAATATTTAATCGTTTCGGACAAAAGGTATACTCTTCAGAAGACATAAACAATGGGTGGGATGGTTATTTTAAAGGAGTTTTACTCTCTTCACAAGTATTCGATTATTATTTAGAAATTAAATGTGTAGGAGAGAAACACTTGTTTGAAAAAGGAAATATAACACTTATTAGATGACAAAAATTCTAGTTTTTTTATTTCTTTTTTTTCTGAATTACTCTTTTGGGCAAGACATCCATTTTTCTCAAAACTTTATAGACCGAATGTACCTCAACCCTTCATTGATTGGTGATTTACAAGAAAATAGCCACAGAATCTCTGTGCAAAGAAAATCTCAATGGAATTCTATTAGTGTACCTTTTTCAACCTTTTCTATATCTTACGAACATAAAAATATCATCAAGGGATTAAACTTAGGAGTGCAGTTTTTAAATGATAAATCAGGTGATTCTGAATTGACCCTGAATCAAATGAATATTGCCTTAAGTAAAAATTTTAATGTTTTAAAAGTTAACAGATTTTCGGTTGGGACAATACTTGGGGTTGCTCAAAAAAACCTAGATTTTTCTGAACTTATATTTGAGGAAGAGGAAGATTTTTTAAATACTAGTTTTATATATCCTGATATTGGAATTGGCATCAATTATAAAACAAATCCATATCAAATATTATCTTATAACGTAGGCGTTTCCTCTTTTCATATTAATAAACCAAATCATTCTTTTAATGAGGATGACAACATAAAACTAAGCCTAAAAAATAACTATCACATTGGTGTTAAATATATTTATCAATCTGATATTATAGTGTATTCATCTGTAATGTTCACTAATCAAGAAAGTTCTAGAGAACTATTAATTGGAAGTAGGGTAGAGTTAGAATTAGATGAGGTAAAACTAATTCCTTTAGTTTATTATAGATTAGAAGATGCTATTATTTTGGGTATTGGAGTAGAGAAAAACAATATAC
This sequence comes from Flavobacteriales bacterium, assembly GCA_002697625.1. Taxonomy (GTDB): domain Bacteria; phylum Bacteroidota; class Bacteroidia; order Flavobacteriales; family BACL11. The sequence goes on along the minus strand of NZWX01000053.1, from coordinate 10,248 downwards.
AAGCAAATATGAGTTATGATATTAACACTTCTGATTTAAATATTGCTTCAAATAATAAGGGTGGATTTGAATTTTCGTTAATTTACAAATGGAAAAAGAAGAAGAAAAATATAGTAGAAACTATAGAAGAAAAATGTCCAAAATATTTATAAAGTTATTCATTTTATTTATTCCTATTATTTCCTTTTCTCAGGAAGTAGAGATAAAACATTTATCCGAATTTATAAATACTACTGGTGCAGAATTTAACTTTACACAAACAAATAAGAACACAGCATATTACACATCTTCTACATTAGAAGAAGGAAAATACCAATCGCTAATCTTCCGGACAGAATTAAAAGTTGGGAAGTGGCAAAAAGGAAAATACCATCATTTAGGAAAATCTTTCTCCTATGCCAATATCTCTTTCCCGAAAGATGAACACTTCTTTTATTATAGTGTAATAGACAAATTTGGGAATACTAAAATTGCATTTAAGGATTACAAAAAACCTGTTGATGAATTTTTAAATAATACAATTAACTTACCTAACTCTATAAACACTCAGCCTCATAAAACTCATCATAATGACAAAAGTATTCTGTATTTTGTTTCTGACAGGAAAGGTGGTTTTGGAGGATTCGATATTTGGTTTTGTGTATTAGATAAAAACGGAGAGTTTGGTGAACCAATAAATGTTGGGGAGCGTATCAATACAGAATTTAACGAAATTACTCCTTTTTATAATACCTGGACAGGAGAATTATTTTTTAGTTCAGATAGAAATAACAAAGAAAGTGGTATTGATATTTTTAAATCAAATGGAGGTTTAAACTTATGGGCACCTACAGAAAATGTAATTGAATTAAACTCTAAAAAAGATGATTTATATTTATCTTTTTATGAAGAACATTCTGGATATTTCTCTTCAAATAGAAGTCCCTCTTATTATTTAGATGAAGAAAATTGTTGTAACGATATTTTTTCTTTTAAGTACCCAACAAAAAAAGACACAATAATTTTCTCTTTTAATGACACCATTAAAAAACACTTACCTATTTCTTTGTATTTTCATAATGACGAGCCCAACCCTAACACTTTAGAAACATCTACAGAAAAAACATATAAGGATTGCTATATATCGTACTATCAATTAAAGAAAAAATACCTAAGAATAAACTCAAATAAAGAAATAGACAAATTCTTTGAGACTACACTAAAAAGTAATTATAACAAACTTAATTCAACCTTAAATTATATTTTAAAATCATTACAAAATGGCAATTCTATGATTCTTCATATAAAAGGCTTTGCGAGCCCATTACACGAAAAGGAATATAACATAAACCTTTCTCAAAGGAGGATTTCCTCTCTGATGAATTTGATTAGTACATTCGAAAATGGACAGCTGAAATACTATTTAGAAAATGACAAGCTTAAAATTATAGAACTTCCATTTGGAGAAAATCAATCTAATAAAAATGTAAGTGACAACCCAAAAGACAGAAAAAAATCTGTTTATAGCAAAGAAGCGATGCTTGAAAGAAAGATAGAAATTGTTGAAATTGTTGAATTAAAATAAAGTATAAAGAAAGTTTGTAATAAACATCCTAAAAAGAACCCGGTGTAAACTTGATCTTTAGTATGGGCATTTAAGGATAATCGTGAAAAAGCAAGTAATCCAGATAAAAATAGGAATAAGATAATCCAATAATACAGTCCTCCAAAAATAATATTTAAAGCAATAAAACTACCTGTTGCTCCTCCTATTCCTAACATGTGTAAACTTATCTTCCATTTTTTTGTAATTAAAAATGCTATAACTAAAATAATAATAGAAGTAAGATAAACAGAAGTTAAATAAGGAGATAATTGAGATATATTTTTAAATGGAGAAAAGCCAATTATCATAATTATAATAGTATAAAATAAAGGTCTATTTCGTTCTTCTTTAGTGCTCATTTCTAAAGAGGAAATTGTGTTAAACTTTAAAGAAATTAAAACAAAAATTAATGGGAGGACTAGGGTAAATACAGAAACAATTAGATACAATGGTTTAGTATAACTAAAAAAAAGAATGGTGAAGAAATCAATGTAGTTAAGGATAATATACAACGCTAATAATGGCATAAAGATAGGATGTAAAATATAAGATAAAAACCTAGATATCCTCATTATAATTCCCTGCGATATTTTGAGGTTTCTATTCCTAAATCTTCTCTATATTTTGATACTGTTCTTCTGGCTATATGATATTCGTCTTTGCCTAAAAGTTGGGACAGCTTCTCATCTGTATAAGGTGATGTTTTATCTTCTGCCTCTATTATTTCTTTCAATCTACTCTTTATTACTTTAGTAGAAATTAAATCTCCATTATCTTTTCTATATGCCTCAGAAAACAATTCTTTTAACAAAAAGGTGCCAAAAAAAGTCTGTACATATTTACTGTTACTTACCCTAGATATTGTAGAAATATCCATATTAACAACTTGAGATATGTCAGCAAGTATCATGGGTTTTAAATCTTTGTCATCCCCAGAAAAAAAGTATGTATCTTGATGCGATACAATTGCATTCATGACCTTTAATAATGTTTGTTCTCGTTGTTGAATTGCATTTTTAAACCAATTTGCAGACTCAAGTTTTTGTTTTAGAAATTCTTTTGCTTCTTTGTTAGATGTTTCATCAATCATTTTTTGATATGAAGAACTAACTTTTAATTCCTTCCCACTTCTTTTACTTAAGCTGACTACATTTTTCTCTTCTATTATATTAATTAAAAAATCTGGAGTTATGTATTCTGAACTTAATGATTTACTAAAATTAGAAGCTGGAAACGGATTTAATTTCTCCACCAATTCATATACTTTTTTTAATTGAGACTCAGAAATTTCAAGATGTCTAATGATTCCTTCAAAGTTCTTTTTACTGAATCTTTCGTACTGATTTTCTAACACCAGAATGGATCGTTCTACTATTTCATTCTGTTCTTTATTATTAAGTTGGATGAGTAAACATTCTTGTAAATTTCTTGCTCCTACTCCATACGGTTCTAAAGTTTGAATTACTTTTAATGATTTTTGAATTTCTTTTTCTGAAAAATCTAAATTTAAATTAATGAATAAGTCGTCCGAAATAGAAAAAAGTTCTCTATTTATCCATCCATTATGATCTAAACTATCAATTAAGTATTCTGTTAAAAACAAATCAGCGTCAGCTAAATTGAGCAATAATAATTGTTTTTTCAAATAATCTGATAAACTCTCCTCTGAATTTGAAATTTGTATTTCAGAATATTCAGGAGTATTGTTTTGTCGATATTTATACGAATTAGGGGTTTCGTCATCTAATTCATCAATACTTATATCTTCTGATTTTTCAGACTCTTCTAAAGCAGGGTTCTCCTCTAATTCTTCTTGTATCCTGCTATTTAATGAAGCTAAAGGAATTTGTAACAAACTTAAAAATTGTATCTGTTGAGGTGACAGATTTAATCCTATTTTTTGTTGTAATTTCTGTTTTTGCATCTATTAGAATTGAGCATTCTGCGGGGTTCTTGGAAATGGAATTACATCTCTGATATTTTTCATTCCAGTAACAAACATTATTAATCTTTCAAACCCTAAACCAAAGCCAGAATGTGTACATGTACCAAACTTTCTAGTTTCTAAATACCACCATAATTCTTCTTTACAAACATCCATTGCCTCCATTCTTTCAGATAGTTTTTCTAGCTTTTCCTCTCTTTGAGATCCACCTACAATCTCCCCAATTAATGGAAATAAAATATCCATAGCTCTAACCGTTTCGCCATCTTCATTTTGTTTCATATAAAACGCTTTAATTCCTTTAGGATAATCTGTAATTATTACTGGTTTTTTAAATTTTCTTTCTACAAGATATCGTTCGTGCTCTGACTGTAAGTCAGATCCAAATCCTTCTATAATATAATTAAACTTCTTCTTTTTGTTTGGTTTCGAATTTCTTAAAATATCAATTGCTTCTCTGTAGGTTAGTCTTTCAAAGTCATTTTCTATTACAAACTGAAGGCGCTCTAATAATCCCATGTCTGATCTTGCTTCTTTTTTTAAATTTTTCTCTTCATTGGATAATCTATCATCCAAAAACTTTAAATCATCTACACAATTTGTTATGCAATACTGAATACAGTATTTTAAAAATTCTTCTGCCAAATCCATATTCTCTTCTAAGTCTGCAAAAGCAACTTCTGGTTCAATCATCCAAAACTCAGATAAATGACGAGAAGTATTGGAGTTTTCTGATCTAAAAGTAGGGCCAAAAGTATACACCTGACCAAGAGCTAGAGCTCCTAATTCTGCTTCTAACTGACCCGAAACTGTAAGATTTGTTTTACTACCAAAAAAATCTTGTGTGTAATCAATTTTTCCGTTTTGTGTTGGTATATTTTCTAAATCAAAATTAATAACCTGAAACATTTCTCCTGCTCCTTCCGCGTCTACACCTGTAATTATAGGAGTATGGATATTTGAGAATCCTTTATCGTTAAAGAATTTATGCACAGCAAAAGTTAAAGCATGTCTTATTCTGAAAACCGCTGAAAAAGTATTTGTTCTGAATCTTAAATGCGCTTTTTCTCTTAAAAATTCTAAGGAATGTTTTTTAGGTTGTAAAGGATATTCATCTGCATCTGCATCACCTAAAATTTCAATTGCTGCTGCCAACACCTCTACATTTTGACCCCCTCCTTTAGATTCTACTAATATACCAATAACCGAAATTGCACTTCCTGTTGTGATTCTTTTAATTAAACCCTCTTCAAAATGATCTCCTTCTGCTACAACCTGAATATTATTAATTGTAGAACCATCATTTAGAGCAATGAAAGAAACGTGTTTACTTCCCCTTCTGGTTCTTACCCATCCTTTTACACAAATTTCTTGTCCTGTTGCTTTCTCGTTTAATAAACTTTTTACTTTTGTTCTTTTCATCTTTTATTCTAATCCTTTCAGGTTTAAATTTACTCTTTTATGACTATAATACATTTTCTTATTTTCAACACCTTTTCTGAGTTTTAATCTCTCATTTTCTGGGAGACTTGCAATCTCAATACACTCTACAGAACAGCAGTTGTTATGCTTCTGCTGACAACTAGGGCATTGCAAAAATAAAAGATTACAATTCTCATTTTTGCAATTTACATGTGTATCGCAAGGCTCATTACACTGATGACACTGACTAATCATGTCATCTGATATCCTCTCGCTTCTCCTCTCATCAAAAACAAAGTTCTTTCCTTTAAATTTATTTTCTAAATTTTGATCTTGATTTAGTTGTCTTGCATAATCAATAATACCTCCTTGAAGCTGGCTAACATTCTCAAATCCATGATGTTTTAAATATGCTGATGCTTTCTCACATCTGATTCCTCCGGTGCAATACAATAATATTGGTTCATTTTCTTTTCCTTCTAGCATGTCTTTTACAACAGGTAATTCTTCTTTAAATGTTTCAACATCAGGACAAATAGCTCCTGTAAATTTACCTATTTCACTTTCATAATGATTTCTCATGTCTACAATAGTAGCTCCATTATCTATGGACTCATTCCACTGTGATGCAGAAAGATGTTCTCCGACATTTGTTACATCATAATCTGTAATAGACAATCCGTCTGAAACGATTTGATTCCTAATTTTGATTGTAAGTTTAAAAAATGATTTTCCATCATCTTCTATTGCAATCTTAAAGGGAATCTCCTTAAAGTTAGAAAAGGAGTTAATATTTTTAACAAAATCTTCCAAATTATGTTCTGGAACACTTAGTTGAGCATTGATTCCCTCTTCCGCAATATATATTCTTCCTAAAACTCCTAGTTCATTCCAGTTATTATAGAGATCGTCTCTTAATTCAGGTAGATTTTCTAAAATGGTATATCTATAAAAAGACATGGTAATTCTTTTAAATGTTTCTTTCTCTAGCAAAGCCATACATTGCTCTTTGTTGAGTTTGTTAAACATGTTTTTTTTACCTGCGTTAGGGTCCATCTTATTCTTTTTATGAATTGCAAAGATATAAAAACTATGATTTGTATTGATTGGTAATTTTACGTAAAAATTTAGTGTATAATGTTATATTTGTGCCAAAGNAATATACATGANAGAAAGGATTTTAATAATAGGTTCATCAGGGCAAATTGGTACTGAATTAGTGATGGAGTTAAGAANAATGTATGGNAACGNAAATGTTNTNGCTTCTGATATTAGAGANTCTTCTGANCAAGTTATGAATTCNGGTCCGTTTGAAACACTTGATATAATGGACGNATCCTTATTAAGAGAAATTGTAAAAAAANATAAAGTTACTCAAGTATATCTATTAGCAGCTTTACTATCGGCAACTGCAGANCAAAACATTGAGTTAGGCTGGAGGTTAAANATGCGATCTCATTCTCATGTGTTNGATTTGGCAAAAGATGGACTTATAAAAAAGATTTTTTGGCCATCCTCTATAGCNGTNTTTGGNCCAACTACACCNATGGAAAACACTCCACAATATACCATAATGGAGCCAAATACTGTTTANGGAATTACAAAACAAGCAGGNGAAAGGTGGAACGAATACTACTTTAATAAATTTGGAGTTGATNTNAGAAGTGTCNGGTATCCTGGATTAATTGGATGGAAAGCTGCTCCTGGAGGAGGNACAACAGATTATGCNGTAGATATTTTTCATCAAGCTATTCAACANGGGAAATATNAAAGTTTCCTTTCTGNAAATACNGGGNTNCCAATGATGTACATGCCAGANGCAATAAGAGCAACCATTGAGCTAATGGAANCTCCTTTAGATAAAATAAAAATTAGATCTTCTTACAACNTAGCNGGAATAAGTTTTACTCCAAAACAAATTTCAGATGAAATTAAAAAACACATTTCAGATTTTGAAATAACATANANTCCTGATTTCAGACAATCTATTGCAGACTCTTGGCCCANATCAATTGACGATACACATGCGCAAAAGGATTGGGGNTGGAATTTGGAATATNANCTAGAGAAAATGACTTCAAATATGATNAAAAATNTGAAGAATAAATATAAAATTATAGCATAATGAGCAGGNAAATAAANATNTATAACACACTTACAAGAAAGAANGAGNTTTTTAATCCTATAGTANAAAATCATGTNGGNATGTATGTTTGTGGCCCTACCGTTTATGGAGATCCTCACTTAGGACATGCTCGNCCTGGGATTACATTTGATGTNGTTTTCCGATATTTAAAACATTNGGACTATAAAGTTCGATACGTTAGAAACATTACAGATGCGGGACATTTNGAAAATGANTCNGATGANGGAGAAGATAAAATTGCTAAAAAAGCACGANTAGAACAATTAGANCCAATGGAGATTGTTCAATTTTANACCTTAAGTTANCATAANGCAATGGAGGATTTAAATTGTTTACCTCCTTCTATTGAACCAAGAGCAACAGGACATATTATAGAACAAATTGAAATGGTTCAGCAAATNNTGAAAAATGGATTTGCTTATGAAGTAAATGGTTCTGTNTATTTGGATGTAAATAANTACAATGAANCTTTTCCTTATGGGATATTATCTGGAAGAAATTTGGAAGACACTTTAGAGGGNACNAGAGAGTTAGATGGGCAATCCGAAAAGAAAAGTTCAGTTGATTTTGCTATTTGGAAAAAAGCAAGTCCNGAACANATAATGAGGTGGAGTTCTCCTTGGGGNNANGGATTCCCNGGTTGGCACATGGANTGTTCAGCTATGAGTGAGAAATATTTAGGTAAAACTTTTGATATTCATGGGGGNGGNATGGATTTGGTTTTCCCACATCATGAAGCNGAAATNGCACAATCTAATGCNTGTAATAATTGTAATCCGGNAAATTATTGGATGCACAATAATATGATTACAGTAGATGGGAANAAGATGGGNAAATCTTTAGGNAACTTCATTAATCTAGAAGAGTTTTTCACTGGANATCACTCGAAATTAGAGNGANCATATTCTCCTATGACTATTCGTTTCTTCATTTTNCAAGCACACTACAGAAGTACTATTGATTTTAGTAATGANGCCCTTAAGGCAGCAGAAAAAGGTTTTACAAAACTGATNAATGCTATGGANACTCTAGNANATCTAAAGGATTCTAAGAGATCCACTTATGATGTTAAAAAANTNGANGNAAATTNTTATGCTGCAATGGATGATGATTTTAATACTCCTATTTTAATTGCACATTTGTTTGAGGGAGTTAGAGTAATAAATTCAGCNAAAGATGGTAAAGAAANCCTGAATNATTCNGATTTAGAACNGTTAAAAGANTTATATAAAACTTTTGTAACAGATNTTTTAGGNCTTGTTTCTANAAAGGAAANCAGTNAAAATAATTTAACTAATGAANTNATGGAATTGNTATTGAAACTTAGAGGANATGCCAAAAANAATAAAGATTTTAATACGGCAGATTTNATTAGAGAGGAATTGAATAAATCTGGTATNCAGATAAAAGATAGTANAGANGNNACTAGTTGGGAAGTAAAATAATGAANCAAAAGTTNAAANTCATATCANTTNTTTTGTTGTTTTTATGTGCNTGCACTTCAGAACCCAAACAAGANGTNANNCAGNCTCCAAAAAAACCNAAANTAAAANTAGAGNTNCCTAANTTTAATNCCGATTCTGCATATTATTATNTNCAGCAACAAGTAGATTTTGGNCCTAGAGTTATCTCTTCAAAATCATGGCAAAATTGTGCTATTTGGTTAGAAAAAAAGTTCTTNCAATACACTACAAATGTNNTNGTTCAGGAAGCTCNAANCACTACTTATGATGGNAAAANNCACACATTAAAAAATATAATTGCATCCTTCTCTCCTAATAAAAAAAATAGAATTGCGCTATTTGCACATTGGGATTCTCGTCATATAGCAGATCACGATATAGAAAATCAAGATAGTCCAATACTTGGAGCAAATGATGGGGGAAGTGGAGTGGGTGTGTTAATTGAGTTAGCTAGACAATTCAGTATAAAAGAACCAAAAATAGGTGTTGATATTATCCTTTTTGACGCAGAAGATTATGGTCAGCCAGAAAATTCAGAATATCCATTTATGGAAGATTCTTGGTGCTTAGGATCTCAGCATTGGAGTAAGAATCCACACAAAGCTCATTATACTGCCAGATATGGTATATTATTAGATATGGTTGGAGCTAAAAATGCAACATTTTATCTAGAAGGATATTCTACGTATTTTGCTTCTTCCGTATTACAAAAAGTATGGAGGAGAGGACATAAACTTGGATATGGGAAACACTTTATTTACGATAACAGTCCTCAAATTACGGATGACCATTTCTATGTAAATACGATAGCTCATATACCCACTATTGATATTATTGAATACGATCCAAGCACTGAAAATAAATTTAACAAACATTGGCACACACATAAAGATAATATGGATAATATTGATAGAGAAACATTAAATGCAGTTGGGCAAACTTTATTGGGAGTTGTTTATAGGGAATAAGGGTCTAATCCTGCAAAAAGCGGAGCAATTTTTAGTTTGAAAGCTTGATGTAATCATGTAAAAAGGCGTTAGATTGTAATCCTGTTACCCCGAATTTTTTCTTTTCAACACACTGTTTTACCAAAACAATTTTGTGGTAATTTTAGGCAACTTAAAAAAACCTAAAATTTCATGAAACTAAAATATTTAAAACATACCAATTGTTTTGATTTCTATTCTGTAGATAAAACGGCATTTGAGAATATTCCATTATTTGAAGCAAGTGTTTCTGCAGGCTTCCCTTCTCCTGCAGATGATTACAGGGATATGGACTTAGATTTGCACGATCATTTAGTTCAAAATCCATCTTCTACTTTTTGTGTCAAAGCTATTGGAGAAAGCATGAAAGATGCAAGAATACAAAGTGGAGATGTTATGATAGTAGATAGGTCGTTAGAACCTGAAAATAGAAGTATTGTATTGGCGGTTATTGATGGTGAATTTACTGTAAAAAGAGTAAATGTAAATGATAACCAACTTTATTTGATGCCAGAAAATGATACTTTTACTCCAATTAAAATTACAGAAGAAATGGATTTCCAAATTTGGGGAGTAGTAACTTTTATAATTCATAAAGCAGTATGATAGCACTTGCGGATTGTAATAATTTTTATGCCTCTTGTGAGAGAGTATTTAATCCTAAATTAGAAAGAAAACCAGTTGTGGTTCTTTCCAATAAT
>NZWX01000052.1 GCA_002697625.1 Flavobacteriales bacterium | reverse complement strand
TATCAGAATATCTAATCCAAATACAGAAGAGAGACAACTTCTGAAAATAACAGATATTTTAGGTAGAGAAGTTAATCCAAAAGAAGTGATTGATAAAACTACTTTATTCTATATATATGATGATGGTACCGTAGAAAAGAAGATTGAAATAGAATAATTAGAGTATATATTACACAATTAAATCCCTATCTTTTGGTAGGGATTTTTTTATATCTTTTCTAATACTTCTTGTATTAATTTTTCTACTGTTTCTTTATAGTTTTCTGATTGACTTTGTTTGATTCTGTTTCCTATAATAGCACAAATTGTAAGGGTGTTATGTCCTAATGATTGTCCTAAAAAGTAAAGAGCCGAACTTTCCATCTCAAAGTTGCATATTTTATATCCGTTAAATCTAAAAGTGTTTAGTTTTTGATGCATATCCGGGATTGCGGATTTTAATCTTAATTCTCTTCCTTGCGGGGCGTAAAATCCGGAAGCAGTTGCGGTAATTCCTCCTATAAATCCTTTAAACTTCTGAAGTAAATTTTCAGAAGCAGGTATAATATAAGGTTCCGATAATCTTTGGGGCCAGTAAGAATGTTGTATGAACGCGTCTCTCATTTCTGACTCCATACATTCTGTTTCTTGGTAAAAATGTGCAAGTCCATCAAATCCAATTGTATATTCTGATAATACAAATGTGTCTACAGGAATATCTTCTTGTAAAGCTCCAGAAGTTCCTAATCGGATAAGGTTCAATTTCTTCTTTTTAGTATTTATGGTTTTAGTGTCAAAATCAATATTTACTAGAGCGTCTAGTTCGTTTATAACAATGTCAATATTATCGCATCCAATACCTGTAGAAATTACACTAATTTGTTTTCCTTTATAACTTCCCGTATGTGTTACAAATTCTCTGTGTTGCATCTTATGTTCAATAGAGTCAAAATGTTTACTGATTTGCGTAACTCGATCTTGATCACCAACTAATATAATATCTTCTGCAATTTGGTTTTTATTCAGATTTAGGTGATATATTTTTTTATCTTGCGTAATTATTAATTCAGTATCTTTTATAACCTTCATTTTTTCACAATTTTTTCACAATTTTTTTGCAATTATATCACATAATAATATGTAATTTTGCGGAATCAAAAATAGTAAATTATGACTAATACAGCAAGTAAAATTCTAGTTCCTGTTGGTTTTTCTGATCAATCTATTGTTGCTATGGAACAAGCTATTAATTTGGCGAAGATTAAAAATTCAGAAGTTGTTTTATTATCTGTTATGGAAGAGAAACATTCCATATTTGATATTTTATCAGATAATCAAATAGAAGATGAGAAAATTAAAAAGAGAATTTCATCTAAACTAAATGAAATTGCAAAGGAGTATTCCGAGAAATTAGGAGTTGATATAGAAACAATGGTTGCAAAAGGATCTGTTTATGAAAAAGTATGTGAAGTAGCAGATATGATTTCTGTAGATTTGATTGTTATGGGAACAAATGGATCTCCTAAAGGGCTTGCAAAGAAATTTATTGGTTCAAATGCAGAAAAAGTCGTTCGTTCTGCAAAATGTCCGGTAATTACTATAAAAGGTAAAAATCATAAACAGGGTTGTGATAATATAATTCTTCCTTTAGATTTGGAAAAAGAAACAAAAGAAAAGGTGTCTTACGCATTGGAATACGCTAGGTATTGGGACTCTACTGTTCGTGTCGTTTCTGTTGTACTTAAGGATAATGAAAATGTTAGAAGTCATTTACTAAGAAATCTTAACTTAGTAAAGGATTTTATTACGAATGCCGGAGTAAAATGTACTGCAGAATTATTAGAAGCAGAAAAAAAGATATCTTTAGCAGAAGCTGTTTTGGATTATGAAAAGAATTTTGAGTCGGATTTAATTATGATTATGACTAAAAAGGAAGGGTCTTTTTCTGATAGTTTATCCGTTACTGCTCGAACTCTTATATATAATTCTGATATCCCAGTAATGAGTATTCATCCAGAAACTAGAGTTCACCGCACAAAACCAACTACCGCTTTTTAGTATGAAAGATGTTGTGCTTTCAATAGCAAAGCTTCTTACAGAAAATAAACTAACATTATCTGTTGCTGAAAGTTGTTCTGCCGGAGGTATATCTTCATCTATTTGTTCAATACCAGGTAGTTCTTCTTATTTTTTAGGTGGGATAGTAGCTTATTCAAATGTAAGTAAAATCAGAGATTTAGGAATAAAAGAAGAAGATATAAATACTTTTTCGGTGGTAAGTCGTAGTGTTGTAGAGCAAATGTCAATAGGTGTTTCCCAAAAGTTTTTTTCTGATTTTTCTGTTTCAACAACTGGATATACCGGACCGAAAGGGAAAAAGGTTGGAAAGGTATTTATATCTGTAAAATCCCCAATAAACATACTAGTGAAGGAATTTCATTTCTCCGGTAATAGAAAGGAGATAACAGATAAAGTAATAGAATCTGCATTACAGATTTTACTATCTGAAATAAAATTATTTATTTTTAGTAATAAATAAAAGAATCTGTTTATATTTGCGAACTCAAAATAAATCAAGAATCATGTCAAGAATTTGTGAAATAACAGGAAAGAAAGTAATGGTAGGAAACAATGTTTCTCATGCTAAGAACCATACTAAAAGAAAATTTTACCCTAACTTACACACTAAAAAGTTTTTTGTGCCTGAAACTGGAGAGTGGGTTGTACTAAAAGTTTCTGCAAATGCGCTTAGAACTATTGATAAAAAAGGAATATCTGCTGTATTAGCAGAAGCAAAAGCAAATGGAAATATTCTAGTTTAATCCGTTTACTTATATAATTATAAAAAGTTGTTATCTTTGATGACAACTTTTTTTATTTAAAAACTTTTTAAAACATTATCAAATGAAAACACATTTAAATTTAATGTTATTGCTATTTATAGCAGTTTCTATTTCATTTACATCTTGTAAAAAAGAACCTGGATGTATGGATCCTAATGCATTTAATTATAATCCAGATGCTCAAATTGACGATGAATCATGTATAGATAAGGTAATTGGGTGTATGGATACATTAGCGATGAATTATGATGCTTCCGTGAATATTGATGATGAAAGTTGTGAGTATGCTTATGATTTAGCTCAAGGATTATGGGAGATTAATCCTGATTGTGAAGACATAGATATTTTAGGGCAATCTATTTCACTGAATGACCAACTTCCTGAATCTATCGATGTACAAGGACTATCAGATAATATGTTATTTATAGATATTGACGGAACACAAATTTTAGGAGAGATTGATGTAGAAGGGAATGTTACTGTTCCTACCCAAACAGTTCCGATTGATCCTCTAGGAATGGGATCTCCTATAGATGTTGATATTGAAGGTGATGGTAAAATAGAATCAGAAAACTCTGGATATATGGACTTAACATATTCAGGAGAAATTTCAATTCCTAATATACCTTTTCCATTACCTCCTTTTAGTACCAATTGTCACATTACGCTTTCAAAATAATTATTTATTTTAGAAATTTTTTTGAAATGCGAAAAATTCTTCTTTTAGGAATATCACTTCTTATTGTCTTAGATTCTAACTCTCAAGATTTCAATAGAAAAGATTCTTTGAGAGGGTCTCTTACTCCCTTTAGGACTTGTTATGACGTTACCTATTATGATTTGTTTGTAATAGTAGATGAAAAAGAGAGGACTTTAGAAAGGTCCTATAATAAAATTCATTTTACTGCTCTTTCTGATTTTGATGAGTTCCAAGTAGATTTATCTAAAAATTTGGAGATTCTCCTAATTGAATTTGAAGAAACAGAATTACTATTTACTAGAGAATATGATGCAGTATTTATACAATTTCCTAGAACAATACTAAAAGGAGAAAATTCTACAATAAAAGTTTGGTATACAGGATACCCTAAAGAGGCTATAAATCCTCCTTGGGATGGAGGTTTCTCATGGAAAAAAGATAAAAATGATAATCCTTGGATTGGAGTTTCTTGTCAGGGATTAGGAGCGAGTGTTTGGTGGCCAAACAAGGATCACCAATCAGATGAACCAGATAGTATGAGTATAACAGTTTCTGCTAGATATCCTAGTAAAGTGGTTTGTAATGGAAACTTAAGAAGAGATACAACAGTTTGGTACGATTATTTCCAGGGGTATTTTAATCAGTCGGAATGGTTTGTGTCTTATCCTATAAACAATTATGATGTAACACTAAATATAGGTGATTATGTGTGCTTTCAGGATGAATACATTAGTAGTGAGGATACTCTAGATTTAAGTTATTATGTGTTGTCTTATAATGTGGAAAAGGCCCGGAAACATTTTAAACAGGTAAAACCTATGTTAAAGTGTTTTGAAAATTATTTTGGGAGATATCCATTTTGGAATGATGGTTTTGCATTGGTAGAAACCCCTTATTTAGGAATGGAACATCAATCTGCCATAGCTTATGGAAATAGATATTTACCTGGATATCGTGGTAGTTTAGATTATTCTGGAGGATTAGAATTTGATTATATTATTGTGCACGAAACAGGACATGAATGGTGGGGAAATTCTGTTACTACAAACGACATTGCAGATATGTGGATACATGAAGGTTTTTGTACCTATTCTGAAGCTTTATATGTAGAGTGTTTGTATGGGTATGATGAGATGTTGAAATATGTAAATAATCAGAAAAGATTTATCAGAAACAATAAACCAATTGTAGGTTGTTATCATGTAAACCATAAAGGAAGTGGAGATATGTATCACAAAGGTTCTGTAATGCTACATACCCTACGAACATTACTAGAAGATGATGAGTTATGGTTTTCTATTTTAATCGGAATATTAGATGAGTTTGAATATCAGACTATCGATGCGAAACAAGTGATAGATTATATTATTCAGAGGACAGGAAAGGATTTTACAGTATTTTTCAATCAATATTTATATAATACTAGTTTGCCAGAATTTCAATATCAGTTAATACGAGAAGGTAGAAACATCACACTAAAATATAGGTGGGAGGCGATAGAAGAATTTGATATGCCAATACTAGTAAATTCTGGAAAAGATGATTTTTGGATTTATCCTGAAAAGATGTGGAAGGAAATAAGTTTAGGTAGGATAGATTTATCAGAATTTAAAGTGAAAGAGGAATTATTTTTATTAGATATTAAAAAACTAAAATAATATTTGATTTTAAGATTATTTAGTTAAATTTGCATTCCGAAAAATAACGATAAAATGGCTAAAAAAGGAAATAGAGTTCAGGTGATTTTAGAGTGTACAGAGCATAAATCTTCAGGTATGCCAGGTACTTCAAGATACATCACTACTAAAAACAAAAAGAACACTCCAGATAGAATGGAATTGAAAAAATTCAATCCTGTTTTGAAAAAAGTGACGATTCATAAAGAAATAAAATAAGAAACAATGGCAAAAAAGACAGTAGCATCATTACAAAAGAAAGGAGCGAAAGCTTTTACAAAGGCAGTAAAAATGGTTAAGAACGAAAACGGTTCTTACTCTTTTAAGTCTGAAATTGTACCAAAAGATAAAGTAAACGATTTTTTCTCTAAGAAATAATCTTTTAATAAACTAATAATCTAAAAGCTTCTTTCATTTAACCGAAAGAAGCTTTTTCTATTTATAAACTATGGGAATATTTGGATTCTTTTCAAAAGATAAAAAAGAAAAACTAGACCAAGGACTAGAGAAAACAAAGGAAAATGTTTTTGGAAAGTTGTCTAGAGCTGTTGCTGGTAAGTCTGTTATTGATGAACTAGTACTTGATGACATTGAAGAAGCGTTAATATCTTCTGATATAGGCGTAGAAACAACCCTTAAAATAATAGAAAAACTAGAAGAAAGAGTATCTAGAGATAAATATTTAAATTCTACAGAGTTAAATAATTTCCTTAAACAGGAGATTTCTTCTTTAATGCACGATACTTATGATGAATTACCAGAAGTTGATGGACCTTATGTGATAATGGTGGTTGGTGTTAATGGAGTGGGTAAAACAACTACAATTGGTAAACTTGCTCATCAATTTAAAAAAGCCGGAAAAAAAGTAGTTTTAGGAGCTTCTGATACTTTTAGAGCTGCAGCAGTCGATCAATTAGTTATTTGGTCAGAAAGAGTAGGAGTTGATATTGTAAAACAAGATATGGGTTCTGATCCTGCATCTGTTGCTTTTGATACTCTTCAATCTGCGAAGGCAAACAATGCAGATGTAGTGATTATTGATACGGCAGGTAGATTACACAATAATGTGAACCTTATGAGAGAATTAGGTAAAATTAGGAACGTTATGCAAAAAGTAATACCTAATACTCCTCATGATGTAATGTTAGTTTTGGATGCTTCTACCGGACAAAATGCTATAGAACAAGCTACGCAATTTACTGCTGCTACAGAGGTTAATTCAATAGCACTTACTAAACTTGATGGTACTGCAAAAGGAGGAGTGGTTATTGGTATTTCGGATCAATTTCAGATTCCAGTTAGGTATATTGGAGTTGGAGAGAGTATGGAAGATCTTCAGCAGTTTAATAAAACAGAATTTGTAGATTCTTTATTTAATTAGATGAGAGCTAGGAGTAGAAAGAAAAATAAGATAAATGTAATAACCTTAGGTTGTTCTAAAAATATGTATGATTCTGAGGTGTTAATGGGACAGTTAAAAGCTAATAAGTTAGATGTAAAACATGAAACTACCGAACTAGCAAATATTGTAGTTGTAAATACGTGTGGATTTATTGATAATGCAAAGGAAGAGTCGGTAAATACTATTTTAGAACAGATACAAAGAAAAGAAAACGGAGAGATAGAAAAACTATTTGTTACTGGATGTTTGTCAGAACGATATAAGCCAGATTTGGAGAAAGAAATGTCTAATGTAGATGAGTTTTTCGGNACTAGGGATTTACCAAGATTATTAAAANCNTTAGGTGCAGATTACAAACAAGAACTAGTAGGAGAGAGATTAANAACAACTCCATCCCATTATTCTTANTTAAAAATTTCAGAAGGTTGTGACAGAAAGTGTTCGTTTTGTGCGATACCACTTATGAGAGGAGGGCATAAGTCTACATCAATAGAAAATTTAGNAATNGAANCAGTCAAAGCTTGCTGCAAAAGGAGTNAAAGAACTAATNCTTATNGCACAAGATTTAACGTATTATGGTCTNGATTTATACAAAGAAAGGAAACTAGCAGAATTAATGACTAAACTTTCGGAAGTAGAAGGGATAGAGTGGATTAGAATACATTATNCCTTTCCAACTGCATTTCCAGAAGATGTNTTGGANGTGATAAAAAACAATCCTAAAGTATGTACTTATATNGATATTCCTCTTCAGCATATCTCGGATAATTTACTAAAATCTATGAGGAGAGGNACTACAANGGAAAAGACTAAAAATTTACTTAAAAAATTTAGAANGGATGTTCCGGGTATAAGTATCAGAACCTCATTAATTGTNGGTTATCCAGGAGAGACCGAAAAAGAATTTCAGGAATTATTAGATTTTGTTCAAGAAAGTAAATTTGACAGACTTGGGGTATTTACCTATTCTCATGAAGAAAATACTCATGCTCATAAATTAGAGGATGATGTATCAGAGGAAGTNAAACATCAAAGAGCAGAGGAAGTTATGGATTTNCAATCTTCCATTTCCTATGAAATGAATCAGCAAAGAATAGGAGAAACTTATAAGGTNCTTTTTGATAGAAAAGAAGGGGATTACTTTATTGGTAGAACAGAATTCGATTCACCAGATGTAGATAATGAAGTNATAGTANATGCAAANGACTTTTATGTAAGAATAGGAGATTTTGCAGATGTTAAAATTACAAAAGCNGATCATTACGACCTTTATGGAGAGNTNGTAAATTAAAGAGCTTTTCTTATTCTTACTAATTTAGTAAGTAATTCTTCTAGTTTATTTAACTCTAACATATTTGNACCATCCGATTTTGCTTGTTTTNTATNAGNGTGNGTTTCNAAAAATATACCATCTACTCCAGTTGCAATTGCTGCTTTTGCAATAGTTTCTATCATTTCAGGNTTNCCTGCAGTNATNCCACTNTTTTGATTNGGTTGTTGTAAGCTGTGTGTTACGTCCATTATTANAGGAANTCCAAATTTCTTCATNGTTGGAACTCCTCNAAAATCTACTANCATATCTTGGTATCCAAACATAGTTCCTCTNTCTGTAATCATNATGGTNTTATTTCCACTTTNAGTTATTTTATCTACANCATGTTNCATNCTTTCCGGAGAAAGAAATTGTCCTTTTTTAATATTNACTACTTTTCCTGTTTGTGCAGCTGCAACTAATANATCTGTTTGTCTNCACAAGAAAGCNGGAATTTGTAGTACATCTACATAGTTTGCTGCNATTTCTGCTTCTTTTTCAGAATGAATATCCGTAAGAGTNGGAATGTTATATTTCTCTCCCACTTTNTTCAGGATAGAAAGNGCNTCNATATCTCCAATACCTGTAAAGGAATCTAGTCTACTACGATTTGCTTTTCGATAACTTCCTTTAAAAATAAAAGGTATTTGTAGTCTATTACAGANAGTTAAGATTTGTTCTGCAATTTNAAAAGCCATTTCTTCTCCTTCAATAGCGCAAGGTCCNGNTATNAGAAAGAAGTTTCCNCTATTGTTATGTTGTAAATTATTAATTTTTGCTAGCATATTAAAAACGTGTTGTTAGTGNAANATANATAGATGCGGAACTTTTNTCNTTATTAAAAAATTCATTTAGATGATANGTNCCTANTTTNNAANTTCCTTTTTTGTCGCTAATACTAAAGTATAAATNTGTTTTATCNGTAAANCCACCTCTANTAAATCCTATANCNGTATAAAATAGTCTTGCATCTATATTTGTTATTACATTTAAGCTNCTNTTNTATCCCGANTCTTCCAATCCTCTATTAAATAAATCAATATNAATACCTCCTTTTACATAATAAGGTTGCCATCTACTATGTGTAGCAAACCATATACTTTTAAATATATTATGATTTAATAATTTATTATAACTAAGAGTTATTTTTGCAGGTATAAACGANCGGAANGNAGNGTTTTTCTCTNTAAATGAGATGTCTAAAATAGAATCNTTAAATTCNGGNAANTTATTAAATTCATCAATNTCTANNCCNGAAAAGATAAAGTTACTATCTGTATTNTTAATTATAGAATTTGTATTCCACTTNATAAATCCTAAATCTCTTATTTGTATTCCAAAAGTATTATTCTCTACATCNANCAATTCCANTGAAAAATCCATAGCAATTCCNTTTCCGTTTCCTGCAAATGGAGATAGATTAGAAGTGTCGGTCATCATTGTGTTTATATCATANTTTATATCTAAAGAAGTTCCTNCCTCTCCAGTATACAAACTTCCATTATCTATATTTAATTGTGCATGANGGTTTCCGTTTAGGTAGGAGATAGCNGTATTTATATTCCACTTAATATTGTTTNTAAANAGATNAAAATTATATCCAAGTTTATATTNTTGGTATCGGTCTATCCTAATTANAGTTTCNGAAAAATCAAGNGTATCTCCTTGATAGTCGAAATTTCCATNAAAAGTAAGTTTTAATAGATCGTCTNTAAAACTANNGTTCAAATTATTAACATCCGTAATCTGTAGATATAAAATACTATTATTTTGATTTCTAAAATTATAATTGAATCCGTTTATAATTTCAGCATTTAGACGATTATCCTCATCACCACTATTTATCCAATTATCTTTCATGNTATTTGTNATAAAACCNCCATACAACATAGTGTTTAAAAAGTTAGTGTTTAAATCATCTGATTGAATAGAAATGTAAGAACNAAAACCAATAGTATTTTGTTTNATTTTAGGTAATACCANTTCTTNTTGACTATAAGAAAGTAATGAAANACTNATGAATATNTATANNGTTATTNTCTTCATTNTTCACCTATTATCTGTTTAAATCTNGCNGATAGATTAAGTTTTAAATTATAATAACTATAAATATCTACATGCTCTGTNANAGATGAACTTTTAAATGAAGCAATAAATTTCACTTTNCCCACATTATTATAATTAATGTTTTTTATACTTATAGTATTATTACTNCTTGAAATNACNATGTTNTTATTAGTGATTGCAGAATTAATATTTATGTTTTCTATTAGTGTNTCAATATAGTTGTTNTATTGATCTAACAGAATAATATCAATGTTTGCAGATAGGGGTAATCCATTCTCTAAATTAATAAATAATTCTTCAATTTCTTTTTCAGAATTATTGTATAAATCTGTATCAATTGTTTTGCTGAGAGTTAAGTTGTTNGCAATAAAAGATAATGGAATACTAGCATCTAAANTAGCTGAGATAGGATGTTCTATATATAAGAAATCTTCAACTTCTTGTTCTCCATTNGGATTAAGTATAATAGTTGCAGCNACTGTTGTTTGATTTGGTAATATTTCTANCATTTCTGAAGCTTCTAAACTAATAATACAATTTGTAGGTNTAATANTAGTATTGTTTAAAANNGCTCTATTTATNTCATAAGGATAATTAATAATATTATTTCCAGAATTATCCGTAGTTGCAGACACTAAAGGAAGATTGTCATTAGTATTATCTGTNCTAAACTGATTAAAACTAATACTAGCNTCCGCNCCAACAAAATTNTCAATTTTTAAAGAAATTGTNGCNTCTTCTAAATCTATTGANCCNGATGTTATATCTTCAAAAACAGANGTGTNTTTTACNTCAGGTCCTANNATTAANGTNTCNTGNCCAANATATCCTTTTGCATATTCTGGNACTATGTTAAANACATTGANTAGATTAAAACTNTCTACTTGATGAATGGTTTCTAATTCNCCAGTAGAATCTAGNTAAATATACATTTCCGAGTAGATTGTATTNACNGTNTCTCCACCAATTCNNCCATCTTTACCAGTAAGNTTCATAATGTATTCATCAAAATTAAANGATAATNTAGTNGGNATAGTATTTATATTTGGTGGTATTTTTACAAGAGTNTCAAAAGGAATNCCATTTTTTGTTAGNGAAGGTATAGAGTAAATNATACTGANGGTNTCAGGNAAACTACTAGANGCTACAATNGATACAGANCCTTGTTTTATNCCAAGTTCGGTTAATCTTGCAGTTCCNACATNAAAGGATTGTTCTACAATTTCTTGATGTAACAATTGGTCAGGNAAGTAAGCTGTAGCTTCCATTATNTGTATGTCAGTTATAGATATTTTTGTGCTAATAGCATCNGNATAATNTATTGGTACAAGCCCTCCACTTGCTTCTACATCTATATTATTNATTAGTCCAATCATNAGATAATCNAGTGTTTGATTAGCNACAGAAATACTNTCAGTATAACTNTCTCCACTTTCNATNTTAGAAANATTATAACTNGCAATTAGGTTTTGATTGATAGAATTGTANAATAAAAGTGTCATGTTAGAGATTGCGGTAGGGAATNCATTTGTAATTTCNAGATTCATCATACCNCTATANAGNGTCATAGTCTGAAAATATTCACTTGCATCNANATCTATACTGTCATTTTGAATNACCCCANGAATTGCAGGAATATCNCTTTGNCTTCCNTCNGGGAAAAGTGTATTTCCAAATGGGATTTGAGAAATAACACTTCCNATAGTAGTNTTGTGTTCTATTACTACATCATCAAATTGTACAGAATCTATTCGGAATNTNTTTTCTTCTGNAGTAGATNTAATATCTAATAAACTATCGTAATNTGTTTGTAGAATATTACTGCTGTACACTAATGAAANTAAGCTNTCNTTTCTTGTNTNTANACTTATATTATTATCATCTTGNTCTATAAGGTNATAGATANTTAGTTCCGANTGNGCAATAGGAACTATCATGTCTACTTCCCANCTNGGNTTTTCNAGNTCNTGTTTACAAGAAAGTAATAGNATAGTAAGAATANTTAAATAGAAANATTTNNTCATAAAGCAAATATAGTTAATATTTATATTTTCCTTTCCAGATGGATTGTAATANAGAACGAAACGAATTTTCTTTTGNATTGTTGTTAGGNNTATAAAATACTTTTCCTTTTANTTCATCAGGTAAAAANTCTTGTTCTNTNTTTNGNTNGTCGTGAGAATAGAGATAGTNTTTTCCATATCCCAANTCTTTCATAAGTTTGCTTGGTGNATTTCGTAAATGTAGNGGTACAGAAAGATTNCCAGATTTTNGCACTTCTTGCTGAGCGGCTCCAATAGNNGTATAAGATGCATTNGATTTNGGACTACAAGCCAAATAAATAGCTGTTTGAGATAANATGATTNTACTTTCTGGAAANCCTATTACAGATACNGCCTGAAAACAATTATTAGCAATAACTAAAGCAGTNGGGTTTGCATTTCCTATATCTTCAGATGCAGATATAANNAATCTTCTNGCAATAAATTTNACATNTTCTCCTCCTTCTATCATTCTGGCNAGCCAATAGACTGNTCCATTTGGGTCNGATCCTCTTATNGATTTAATAAATGCAGATACAATATCGTAATGATNTTCTCCATTTTTATCGTAATCAGCTATATTTTGTTGAGATGTTTTTAATACTAATTCATCTGTNATTACTATTTCCTTTTCNGATTNNGAAGATACNACCAAATCAAAAATATTAAGTAGTTTTCTTGCATCTCCACCTGANATTCGGAGTAAAGNATTACTTTCTTTTAGGGTAATATTTTTTTCTTTTAGGTNNACATCTTCTGTTANTGCTCTATCTAATAAATCTGTTAAATCTTGTTTGGATAAGTGTTCTAGTACATAAACTTGAGATCTGGAAAGTAGNGCGGATATTACCTCAAAAGATGGGTTTTCGGTAGTCGCACCTATTAGGGTAATGATTCCTTTTTCTACNGCTCCTAAAAGNGAATCTTGTTGAGATTTNCTAAATCTGTGAATTTCATCTATAAATAGGATAGGAATATNTTTTCCGAACAATCCTAAGGAAGAGGCTTTTTGTATTACTTCTCTTACATCTTTTACTCCAGAGTTTATAGCGGANAAGGTGTAAAANGGTCTGTNNAGCTCTTTAGNGATAAGATTGGCTAGNGTAGTTTTNCCNACTCCTGGNGGTCCCCAAAAAATAATAGAAGGAATAACTTTTTGNTGNATTTGCTTGAATAGTGGAGCNTCTGTTCCAATAAGATGTTTTTGTCCTATTAGTTCTGATATGGAGACAGGTCGTAATCGTTCTGCTAAGGGAATGTTTTGCATGTGCTAAAATTACATATTTTTAAAATACTTAAACCCATATATTCCGATAACAATTTATATTTTAGCAGTTATATAAAACAATAAGATGAGAATATCACTAAATTGGTTAAAACAATATATTAGATTAGATTTAGAAGTTGGTAAAATATCTGAATTACTTACAGATTCTGGTTTAGAAGTTGAAGGATTAAGTCAAATAGAGAGTATAAAAGGTGGACTGAAAGGTGTAGTAATTGGTGAAGTTATAACTTGTGTTCAACATCCTAATGCAGATAGATTAAAACTAACTAATGTAAATATTGGAAAAGAAGAAAATTTACAAATAGTTTGTGGAGCTCCTAATGTTAAATCGGGTCTAAAAGTACCCGTTGCTACTATTGGAACTATTTTGTATAATGGTGATGAAGCTTTTAAAATCAAGAAGAGTAAAATTAGAGGTAAAATATCAGAGGGTATGATTTGTGGAGAAGACGAATTAGGTCTTGGAGATGTGACTGATGGAATAATGGTATTGCCAGATAAGTTAGAAGTAGGTACGTTAGCTTCCGATTATTTTAATATAGAAAATGATACCGTACTAGAAATAGGACTTACACCTAATCGTTCGGATGCAATGGGACATATAGGAGTAGCAAGAGATTTAAAAGCGGTCTTGAATCACAGAGGTTCTGAACTAGAAATATGCTTACCAAAAGTAGATGATTTTAAAGTAGATAATACCGATGTGTCTATTTCAGTAGAAGTAGAAGATCCTGAACTCTGTCCTAGATATTCAGGAGTTTCAATTTCTGGTATCAAAATCAGTGAATCACCTGATTGGTTGCAAAACAGATTAAAATCTATAGGATTAGAGCCAATAAACAATGTAGTAGATATTACCAATTATGTATTACACGAAACAGGGCAACCCTTACATGCTTTTGATACTGAAAAAATAAATGGAAATAAAGTAATTGTACGAAAGTCAAAAAATAATGCAAAATTTACAACTCTGGATGAGTTAGAAAGAGAACTTTCTTCTGAAGATTTGATGATTTGTAACGAAAAAGAAGAAATGTGTTTAGCAGGAGTATTTGGTGGTTCGGATTCTGGAGTTTCTAATTCAACTAACTCGATTTTTTTAGAAAGTGCTTACTTCAATCCGGTTTCAGTCAGGCGGACATCTAAAAGACACGGGTTAAATACCGATTCCTCCTTCCGATTTGAGAGAGGTTGTGATCCAAACAATACTGTTTATGCCTTAAAAAGAGCTGCTCTATTAATAAAAGAAGTAGCGGGAGGAGAAATCTCCTCAGAAATAGTAGATGTATATCCTAATCCTATTTCTGACTTTAGAGTAGAGTTAAACTACCAAAAAATGGACAGTTTAATAGGAGAAAGGATAGAAAGAGAGGTGGTAAAATCTATTCTACAAGATTTAGAAATTAAAATAGTATCTCAATCTGAAAATGGACTTTCTTTAGATGTTCCTCTCTACAGAGCGGATGTTCAAAGAGAAGTAGATGTAATTGAAGAAATACTACGAATTTACGGATTTAATACCGTTTCAATACCAAAAAAATTAAACACTTCTATTCAGTGTTCAGAGGGTGTTAATCTTGAAGGTGTTAGAAATATTATTTCAGATTTATTAAGTAGTAACGGATATTCTGAAATAATGAATAACTCTTTGACAAAAGGAGATTATACTAATTTAATTAAAGAGTTAAACTCAGAAGAAAATATTACTTTACTGAATCCTCTTAGTCAAGATTTAAATGTAATGAGACAGTCCTTGTTATTTTCCGGTTTAGAAAACATATCTTACAATATCAATAGAAAAAATCAGGATTTAAAATTATACGAGTTTGGTAAAACCTACCACAAAATAGAAGAAGAATACACCGAAGAACAACACTTAATGTTGTTGCTTATAGGTAAAGTGAAATCTGACAACTGGAAGTATGTTAATACTAAAATAGATTTTTTTAACTTAAAAGAAAAAGTAGAACATATTTTATCCCGTTTAGGAATTACCAAATTAAAATCAGAGGAAATATCTAACTATGGTTTTTCGCAAGCTTTAATGTATAAATATAAAAAAGAGAGATTAGTTTGTTTCGGTAAAGTAGATAAGAAAATTGCAAAGAAATTTGGATTAAAACAAGAGGTGTTTTATGCTGACTTTAACTGGGATTTAATTTTAAAATTAGTTTTAAATACTAAGATAAAATATTCAGAGGTGTCGAAGTTTCCATCTGTAAAAAGAGATTTGTCTTTGTTGATAGATAAGAACATTAGCTTTAAACAACTAAACCAGATTGCAAAAGAAACGGAAAAAAACATTTTAAAGTCTGTTACTTTGTTTGACGTGTATGAAGGAGACAATCTTCCAAAAGGGAAGAAGAGCTACGCTCTTAGTTTCCTGCTAGAAGATAAAACAAAAACACTTACTGATAAATATATTGATAAAGTAATGAGTAAATTAATTCTTTCCTACGAAAACAAAGTAGGTGCAGAAGTAAGGTCTAAATAAAAATAGAGTAAGCTCCTTTTTAATATTATTGGTCTGAGTTTCCTCCCTCCATTAAATCATTGTTATTAATCTTAGAATTTACTCTCTTTTCTTTAAAATTCAGCTTACCAAAAGTATAACTAAAACTTATTCCTACTGAACGCATAGTTATTGTTCTCTCACTATCTTGTTCAAAATTCTCTCCTCTTAACATTGTTCTCATGACTTTTTCTCCATTTTTCAAGAAAGGTTCGACAACTCTAATTCCTAATGATCCTCTTTTGTTTTTAAAATCTTTCTTTATTCCAAAACTCATCATAGACCAACTGTCTGAATATCCTTGAATTGTTTGATTGGGAGATGAATACCATCCCCATGTTTCAAACTTTAATCTATTACCTAAATCAACTGTTCCTCCAAAGTTATAATTATATAACCATTCTGATATATCACCATATCTATCATCATTAGATGAATATTGAAAAATATTAAATCCTGCTCGTAGATTAATTGATTTTAACATGATTGATCCATAGTAATTGAATCCCAGTTTATTATTCAGTCCAATATTTTCGTAATTGGTAATAGATGTCTGATCTTCAATCGAAACAATTGATTCAATCACATCTTTTGTGTTTTTCAAATAAATATAATAACTTGATTGTAAGAAGTTACCAAAAGAGTTATATCCTATCTCGATTTGTTCAGAAATAGCTGGTCTTAAATTTGGGTTTCCAATTATTATATTTTTATTGTCAGTTCTACCAATATTTGGATTTATATAGTAACTACTTGGTCGTCTAATTCTTTTATTGTACGATAGTTTTAAAGATTTTGTCATTGAGAATTTCTTACTTAAAACAAGATTAGGTAAAAAGTTTCCATATGTTTTACTATCGAAATTTTGGATAGACTTATTTTTCCATTTTCCATGAATATCTGTAAATTCATATCGTCCTCCAATAACTAAACCAATATTTTTAGAAAATGTAAATTGACTTGACATGTATCCACTAGCTACTCTTTGTCTATAGTCAAACACATCATTATCAGAGTATATTCTTATATTATTAGAGTCAATAATTGTTTCGTAGTCAAAATTATTGTTTCTATCGATATATTTTACTCCAATTTCTAACTTATTTCCATCATCAACACTACTACCTTCTTTTCCTTTATATCCATTTCTCTTACCACGAGACTGTTTTATTTTTTTTATTTTATCTTCTATTTTTTTCTTTGTAGATTTTTTTTCTCCGAATGGGTGAGTGTAATCTATCTGAAATGTTTTGTCATTTGAAATTCCGTCAGAGATATTCTTTGTTAACTCATTCTTTTCAAAAATACTACTTCCTTCATCTTCGAAACCTTTATCCATTTGGAATGCTATTACAAGTTCTCTTTCTGGATTATTAATAAATTTCTTAGTGTAGTCTATTGTCCATTCAACATTATTGTTAGTAGAATTAGTGTTTATTATTGATTGATATTCATCATTCTCACCAAGACTTGTGTAGCTTATATTTGTTGTATCGTCACTAAATTTATCTCGCCCTCCAAATGAGAAACTTGAAGTGAAGTTATTAAATGGATTTAAATCATAAAACATATCTATTCCTGTTCGATATCCAGTCCATCTACTAAACGTCTCTCCAATTCGAGTTAAATTATTAGTATCCCCATTTATCCAATCATTTCTTACGTAATTAGTTTTGCCTTTTCTTGGCCAATACATTCCGTAAAGGCCTCCTTTGGAAGATATTCCAAAATTATTTTTACCTGCTGTTAAATTAAGACTATTTCTACTAACTCGTTTTCCTATAGATCCTGAAATTGTTCCTTTATATCCATCTATTATTTTCTTTTTAGTTATTATATTTACAATTCCTGCATCACCTTCTCCATCGTATTTTGCACCAGGACTCGTAATGACTTCTACACTTTTTATTTGATCCGCTGGAATCATAGTTAATGCAGATGAGATGTCTGAAGTCAAGAAAGTTGAAGCTTTTCCATTAATTAGGAATTTAATATTACTACTCCCTCTTAATGAAACATTTCCATCTAAATCTACTGATAGTAATGGAGCTTTTCTTAATACATCAGTAGCGTCATCTGCGCTCTGGTTGATATCATTTCCTGGGTTGTAAACTATTTTATCAATCTTGTTTTCATAAACAGCTTTTTCTTCATTAATTTCTATTTCATTAATAGTTTTGCTTGTAGGTGTTAATGAGAGAGTTTTAAACTTCAGATTAGGATTCTTTGAAGTAATTTCAAATGGTATTTCCTTGGTGTTATAACCTATAAAACTAATAGAAAGGATGTATTTACCTGATTGAATTTCTTCAAAATTAAACTTTCCTCTTTCTGATGTTACTGTTCCTTCAATTGTTTTTTGATTATCAGGATTGATGATGGATACATTTGCATAAGCTAAATTATTTCTAGTGTTTTTTTCTGTAACTTTACCACTTATAGTTCCATTTATCTTTTGTGGTTTTTGCCATGTTGCACCAGAAAAAGCATCAACTTTAGGTTGTTTGCCAAATGTAAATATTGAACTAAACCCAATGATGATAATAAATATTCTCTTCATAATCTATTATTAATTTATTTCACATTTGTATCCAAACAAGCATTTTGCTTTTATTATTTCATCTACCCCTTCCGGAACCATATGTTCCCATTCTCCTTGTTTATTATCTTTAATTAATCGTAACACCTCTCTAGAGAAAATACTCAGTACTTCAGAATTATGATTTATGTCTTCAATTCTTTTATTGATATATAAGTATTCGTACAGCGCTTTTACCCTTGGGTGAATAGGAATGTTATTTGAGTTTAAGATTGCAGCATTGTTAGAAGGTTTAAATGGGTATAGGTAGATTTTTACATCTCTTGTGAAAATAATACCAAATGCTTCTAGTATTCCTCCATTTAAGTTTCTGTAATATTTTTCTTCAAACATTTCTATTAGATTATCTACTCCTATGATTAATCCCATTCTAGCAGATGAAAATTGAGAAAGGTATTCGATTACTTTATAATATTTTCTAAAATTTGAAATCATAACTGTATATCCTAAAGAACACAATATATCTACTCTATCTAAAAAGTCCTGTTCATCAACTTCTCCTTCAGATTTTAGATTACTTAAAGTAATTTCAAATAATAATTGAATGTTATCTTCTTTTACCTTTTGGTCAGATTTAAACTTTTCTAACCCATTCTCTAACATATCAATATTCACTTTAGTTACAGGTCTGAAACTACCTCTAAGAGTTAGAATGTTTTTTTTGTATAATATATCGTATGGTTGGTGATTTAATCCATCAGGAGTAAATATAACACTATTTGTCATCCCTTCTTTAACTAGAGTAAGGCTTAGTAATCTATTGTCTATATCATCAAAGTCAGGACCATAAAAATTTACCATATCAATATCGATATTCGCACGAGATAGATTATCGTATAGATTTTTAAGAATTTCTTTTGGTTCTGTAGAGTAGAAGCAAGCATGTAACAAATTCGTTCCTAAAACACCAATTGTTTCTTGTTGTAATTTTGCGTCTTGATCATGTAGATTTACATGTAGTATAATGTCGTTTGGTTTACTGTTTATTTCTCTTTGGAATCGAACTCCCACCCATCCATGTCCTTTAGTAGTCTTTTGATAATTTATTGTCGAAACTGTATCGGCAAATGCAAAATATCTTCTCTCAGGAAAATCTGTTTTGTTTAATCTTTCTTCTAGTAAACCATATTCATGAGATAACATATTAAGTAATCTTGATTTACAAACATATCTTCCTTGTTCTTCTTTTCCATATATCGCGTCAGAAAAATCTTTATCATATGCCGACATTGTTTTAGCTATAGTGCCGGATGCGGATCCTGCCCTAAAGAAATTTCTTGCTACTTCTTGCCCTGCTCCAATCTCTACCATAGAACCATAAATTGTAGGGTCAAGATTTATTTTTAAAGCTTTCTGTTTTGGTGACAGAATTAATTCTTTCATAAGTTTTGAATGTTTGTAGCGTGGCAAATTTATTAACTTATTTTAATTAGAATGTGAATTAATGTATATTTTTACAAAACTCAAAAATGTAAGAAATGAAGATAACAATACTAGGTAGTGGAACTTCACAAGGAGTCCCAGTGATTGCGTGTGATTGTGAAGTTTGTCTATCAGAAAATCCTAAGGATAAAAGGTTAAGATCTTCTGTTATGGTTGAGGTAGATAATAAGACTATTATTATTGATACGGGACCTGATTTTAGAGAGCAAATGCTGAGAGAAAAAGTAGAAAAAGTTGATGCTGTATTGTTTACACATGAACATAAAGATCATGTTGCTGGTTTAGATGATATAAGAGCTTTTAACCATAAATGGAAAAAGGATATGCAGATTTACGCATCAGAAAGAGTAGAAATTGCTCTAAAACGAGAGTTTCATTATGTTTTTTCTGGAAATGATTACCCAGGAATTCCTAAAATTAATATAAATACTATTGATTCTAATCCTTTTAAAATAGGTAGTACTAAAATAGTACCAATTAATGCACTACATTATAAACTTCCTGTATTTGGTTTTAGAATTAATAATTTTGTTTATCTGACAGATTTAAGTTTTATTTCAGAAGAAGAAAAAGAAAAGATCAAAAATGCGGATTTGTTAATTCTAGACGCTCTTAGAAAGAAAAAACATATTTCTCATTTTAACCTAGAACAAGCTTTAGACTTGATAGTGGAGTTGAAACCTAAAAAAGCACTTCTTACTCATATTAGTCATTTTATGGGAAAACATGAAGATGTAATTAAAGAGTTACCATCTCATGTCTCTCCCGCTTTTGATGGAGAAGAAATCTTTATTTAACACAGCCTCATAATTTTTTTATATTTTTGTAAAAAATTTAAGCATGAGACGAATAACTACACTAATACTATTTACTTTAATAGTTTCAATATCTTATTCAATAGGTAATAATCATAACCACAACCATAACCATACTTGTTTTAAGGATGAATTTGAAATAAGATATATAAATGACGCTATACATTTAAATGAAAACATTCAATATCATCTAAGAAATGATATAAAATGGCAGAGTTTTTTAAGTGAGAATCCAAATTGGTTTGTTTATTTTAACGAACATAATAGATTACCACATAGAGCATTTGGATTAGGAATCCCAACAAATTCACCATTAGATTTTTTATCAAGTAGCCTTTCTGTATTTGATATATCTATGGTTGATATTACGTTGCAATCAGAATCTGAAAATTCTAAATATAAAAACTTTATTTACCATCAGAGATATGGTGGATTAGATGTCCTTGATAGTAGATTGTATATGAAGATGACAAAAGATAATAAAGTAGTTGTATTTGGATTAGATGTTTTTCCTGATATCAATATAAGTACCACTCCATCAATTTCAGAGAATGATGCTCTTCAATTTGCTGTCCAAGATCTACCGTTTTCCATTACTAATTCTGAAATTGAAGATCAATTAAAAGTCTTACCAATACCAAAGCAAGGAAAATATGAATATCATCTAGTATATATTGTTCATGTGTCTACAAAAAATAATATAGGTCCAGCGGAATATCTTTGTTTTGTTGATGCTAATTCTGGAGAGTTGTTAATGAGAAACAATCAAGTTAAATTTGAATCTTTACAGTCAAATATTCATGTGGAAGGTGAAGTATATACTACTAATCCTTTTAACCCTACTTCTGTAGAAGATTTTGTTAATTTAAAAGTTAGACTTAATAATAGTGATTATTATACTGATTCTTTGGGTAATGCTATATTGTCTTCAAGTACAGGACAAGCAACTTATTATTTGGAGGGTATGTATTCTCAAGTAATGACGAATGGAACTACTC
This sequence comes from Flavobacteriales bacterium, assembly GCA_002697625.1. GTDB lineage: Bacteria > Bacteroidota > Bacteroidia > Flavobacteriales > BACL11. The sequence continues at coordinate 3,785 of NZWX01000052.1, read as the reverse complement.
CAAGTTTTAATGAGTTAGCTTCCGTTTCTAATGTTTCTTTTGATAATTCTAACTCTACAATACCAGAAAGAACAGCCTATGTATCGGTCAATAAAATACATAAACATTTTAAGAACTTGTTCCCTACTTTTACAGGTCTTGACTTTCCTATGGAAACGAATGTTGATATAGGAACAGCTAATTGTAACGCATTTTACAGTGGAGGTACTATAAATTTTTATGCAGAAGGTGGTGGATGTCAATCTACTGCTAATATCCCTGATGTTGCATATCATGAATATGGTCACGCAATTAATGATTATAGATATAATAATATGGCTGGAATGTGGAATGGTGGTTTAAATGAAGGAACAGCTGACATATGGGCTTTGTCCTTAACAGAATATCCAATATTAGGAGAGGGGTGGTATACAAATGACCCTAACAGTAATGTTAGGGAATATGATTCTACTATTAAAGTTTATCCACAAGACTTAGTAGGTGAAGTACATGCTGATGGAGAGATAATTTGTGGAGCATTTTGGAGAACATATGAGAACTTAGGAAGTATGCAAGAGGCTCTTAAACTATTTGCTGATTTATATGATAGTGGCCCTGATGGTCCTAATGGTACTGAAGGCATTATTTATACTGATGTCCTCTTAGAATTTTTATATTCGGATGATGATGATGGAAATATATTTAATGGAACACCAAATGATGTTGCTATTGTAGATGCTTTTGCTACTCACGGAATTACATTATTGTCTAATGCTGTTTTAACTCATTCTGAAGTTGTCGAAGCTGCTCATCAAACTTTAATAGATATAGATGCAAATATAGTTATGACTTATCCTTGGGCTTTAAATAATGCCTATTGTTATTATAAATTGAACAGTTCTACCATATGGGATAGTGTACCATTAAATCTTGTTTCAGGATCAGATTATTCAGTCCAGTTGACTCCTCAGTCTTCAGGAAATATTATTTCATATTATTTATCATTAGTAGATAATTATGGTAAGAAAGCGGCTGTTACACCATTTTCATCAAATTTAGAGACGTATCCTAATCTACCTTATTATATCCTTGTAGGCTATGAATTGATGGAGGAGCAAGATTTTGATTTTAATATAGGTTTCTGGGATGTGAGTCATCCTTCTGATAATGCTTCTACTGGATTGTGGGAAATAGGTGTTCCTGAGGGTACATTTTATGATGGTACAGTTCTGGTACAGACCGATCATCAAAACACTCCTCAGGGTGCTTATTGTGCTTTTACAGGAAATGATAACACAGGTGGAAGTATAGGAGCTAATGATGTTGATGGCGGTCATACTACTTTAACTTCTCCAGTGTATGATTTAACAGATTATAAGAATCCTACTTTTACGTATTATCGTTGGTATACTAATTCTCCACCTACAGGTGCAAATCCTGGAGCAGATTGGTGGCAGGTACAAGTTACTGATGATGGAAATAATTGGGTGTATGTAGAAAACAACGTGACATCAGATAACAGATGGAGGAAGTTTGCTTTTCGAGTTAGTGATTATGTTTCTTTGACAGATAATTTTAAAATTAGGTTTATTGCTTCGGATAGTATTAGGCTAGGTTTGTATTTAGATGGTGGTAGTTTGGTTGAAGCTGCTGTAGATGATGTGTATTTGTATGATGAAACTCAATCCACTTTTGTGGAGGATTTATCTGTTTTTAATATAGATGTTTATCCAAACCCAACTAAAAACAAGGTTTATATAGAGTCCGTAAATAGTTGTAAATTAAAAATATACAACTTACTTGGAGAGTTAATTTTGGAAGAAGATATAATTAATGAATTAACCGAAATAGATCTTTCTAAACAAGATAGTGGTATTTATTATCTTGAGTTTTATACGGATAAATTGATAAAAACAAAGAAGGTAATTTTAGAATAGAGGTATAAAAAAGATAGTCCATTAAGTTGTGAGATTACTTTGAATTCTGAATCTAATCAATCAGAAAATCTTATTATCTTTATCGTATAAATTGGGAAGATACTTTTTTATTTCTAGGTCCTTCTGAGTAATCGTAAAACCCTTCTCCTGATTTTACACCTAGTTTACCATCATTAACCATGTTAATTAATGTTTTACAAGGTTTATATTTTGGATTTTCAAAACCATCATACATTACTTCTAAAATAGAAAGACAAACATCTAAACCAATAAAATCAGCCAAATGAAGAGGTCCCATTGGATGAGACATTCCCAATATCATAACGGTATCAATTTCTTCCACACCCGAAACATTTTCCTCCAAAGTTAATATAGCTTCATTTATCATTGGCATTAGGATTCTATTAGCTACAAATCCTGGAGCATCATTTACTTCTACAGGAGATTTTCCTAGATTCCTACTAATTTCCATTATAGTATTTGTTACTTTGTCTGAAGTACCCTTTCCTCTTATAACTTCCACTAATTTCATAATAGGAACAGGATTCATGAAATGCATTCCAATTACCTTTTCTGCTCTGTTTGTTGCAGCAGCAATCTTGGTTATAGAAATAGATGATGTATTTGTACCTAAAATAGTGTTCTCGTCACAGATTTTATCTAATTGTTTAAATATCTTTAGTTTTAAGTCTACATTTTCTGTAGCTGCTTCTACTACTAAGTCTGAACCTTTTACAGCAGAACTTAGTTCCGTACTTATGGTAATATTCGATAGGGTGGAATTCTTATCTTCTAGTGATATTTTCTCCTTAGATAACATTCTGTCTAAATTTTTTGTAATATTTGAAATAGCTTTTTCTAAAGCATCAGTAGATATATCCACTAAGTTAACGGAGTACCCACTTTGGGCAAAAGCATGTGCAATTCCATTTCCCATTGTTCCCGCTCCAATTACAGTTATATTTTTCATGTTGTTATTTTTAGTATATTATTTTAAGATTATCAAATTTCATCCAAGCATCTTCGGTAGTGTCTGATCGAAAGATATTCAGATAAAATTTAATTGAATTATTGTTTATTGCTTCACTGACAGTTTTGGTCATATTTATATAGATTTTATTCCATTCTTCTTTCGGACTTACCCAAACTAAATCTTTGTTTACTACTGCCTGACTATAATTTATATAAGCACCTATTAAGGCAGTATGATTAGATTGATAATCAAGTTCCAAATAAACAGGAGACCCTGCTTGCGGCAACCCTTCAAAATCTTCTGTTGCAGCTTCAAATACATAATCACCTCCTGAAATTAAAACATAAGCAAGCTTATTCCCGTTTTCGGTTATCACTTCAAAATCAATTTCAGAAGATAGGGTAGTATCAATATTCGTTCCCACTCCTTCAAAGTTTTCGGATTCTATTATAGAGTTGTTTGTGTAACTGAAAGTTGGAATTATTTCAATAACACTGTCTTCTACTAAAAACACATCTTTCTCATACGATTTGTAAAAATGATATCTTACTCTTGTTGATGTAATTCCATTATCTTTTATGCCTGCAAAAATCTTTAAATTATTACTATCTTTTTGTAAAATTGGAATAGTAGCGGGGAGTTCGTATGCCCCTCTAAATTGATCGTTTACATAGAGCCAAACATCTGTAATGTTGTGTGTATTTGATCCTTGGTTTGATATAGTTTCTAAATTTACGTATTCTATGCTAATATAAGATGGTATTTCTTGAATGTTTTCATTTTTTTCACATGATGACAGAGAAACTATAATTATAGAAATAAAAAATGTCCTTATATTAACAAAGGGGTGTGTATTTTTAAGTTTAAACATTTGTAAAATTTCCTAATAATTGTTC
>NZWX01000051.1 GCA_002697625.1 Flavobacteriales bacterium | reverse complement strand
CAATTGATCTTACATCGAAACTTTTATTTCCAAAATGGGAGATGAAAAAAGGAGATAGAGATTTTACAGTTATGAGAATAACTATCTCTGGAGTCGAAAAGGATAAGGAAACTTGTTATGAATATTATTTATTAGACAGGTATGAAGATGGTGTAAATTCCATGTCTAGAACAACAGGATATACTTGTACAGCAGTTGCAAACTTAGTAGTAAATGGAGATTATAATAGAACTGGGATTTCTCCTCCAGAATACTTGGGAGAACATTTTAATTTTGTAAAAAATTATTTAGAAGCAAGAGGAGTAAAATATAAAGTTAATAAAAAATGAGAGTATCGTTAATAGTAGCAGTATCTGCGAATGGAGTTATAGGAAAAGACAATGATCTGACTTGGCATTTACCTAGGGATATGAAGTTTTTTAAGGATACTACTAAAGGTCATCATGTGATTATGGGAAGAAAGAATTTTGAATCCATTCCTCATAAATTTAAACCTTTACCTAATAGAACTAATGTTATCATAACAAGACAGTCGGATTATATTGCAGAAGATTGTATTGTAGTCAACTCTGTCGAAGAGTCCATAGAAGTTGCTAAGAAAAATGGTGATGAAGAACCTTTTATTATTGGGGGAGGTCAGATTTATAAAATAGCTTTAGAAAACAATCTGATTGAAAGAATATACCTTACTAGAATACATCATAATTTTGAGGGAGATACTTTTTTCCCTAATTTGGCAGAAGATTGGAAAGTGATAACAAGGGAAGACTGTAAGGCTGATGAAAAAAATAAATACGATTATAGCTTTTTAGTTTTAGAAAAGTAATAACCCTCCAACAAAAATAAGACAACCAATAAGGAATAGGTATAAAGTATAAGGAAGAATTTCTCTTGCTTTTAAACCTGTAATTCCTAATAGTGGTAAAGCCCAAAACGGTTGCAGCATGTTTGTTAGCTGATCTCCATAGGCTAAAGCCATTATACTTTTTGAAAATGAAACTCCTAATTGATTAGCAGCCTCTATTATTATAGGACCTTGAATTGCCCATTGACCTCCTCCACTAGGTACAAATATGTTTACAATTCCCGCAGAAATAAAAGTGAAAATGGGAAATGTAGTTTCGTTAGAGATATTTACAAAAAAGTCAGATAGTAAACTTACCATTCCTGAGTCCTTCATTATTCCCATAATCCCAAAATATAAAGGAAATTGGATTAGAATTCCTGAAGCTCCTTTTATAGCTTCTGTAATTGCATTTGTGAATTTATAAAAGGAAGAGTGGAAGAAAATCCCCAATCCTAACAAAATCAGATTTATGAAATTTGGTGTAATTACTTTAAGAGACACTTCTTCTGGTAATAAGATAGATTTGTAAAAACAATAAGCTAATATTAAAATAGAGATTATTTTTGACACAACTCTTGAGTGATCTAATTGCTCAGCTCCAATATATTCTATTTTTTCTTCTTTTGTTGATTGTGTGGGTACATTGATATTACTTCCTAAATTCTTTTTTCCTAGATAAAAGAAAAGTGTAGGGATTATAATTAATAATAACACCGAAACAAAAATATTCATTTGAGAAAATATAGTTTCTGAAAGAGTAATTGTTGAAGGTACATCAAAATTAGACTCTTTAAACATTTCTGTAAGATGATTTTTTTCTGCAACTTTTATTGGTGCCGAACCAGAAATTCCTCCGTGCCAAACCATTAATCCGGAATATCCAGCCGCTCCAATTAATGGATAGTTTAGATTTATATTTTTATTGGAAGCATGTTCAGCTACTTTTCTAGCAAAGATTGCTCCAAAAATTAATCCTAGTCCCCAATTAAATAAACTTACAATTATAGTAAAGAAAGAGATGATTGTAGCAGCATTTGCAGTAGAGGTGCAAAATTTTGTAATTTTTGAAATTAAAGAATTTATAGAGTTAGTTAGTGCTAATGTGTGTCCTAATACTAGCATTAACATCATTTGAAATGCAAAAACAAGTAATCCGTTATTCCAAATACCATTTTCCCATGAGGAGAATAGGTTTAAAACATGATAACTTTGATTGTTTTGGTTTTCTGTAAAGATTAATGCTAAAACAAAAGTTAGTATTGTAAGTAAAATTGCTATTGAAAAAGGAGATGGTAATATCGACCTAAAAATATTCTCAAATTTTTTAACAAATGACATTTTTAGAATGGTAAGTCGTCTTCTTCTGTCTGGTTGTTTTCAAAAACTGGAATTTCAGAATCGTCAATTGTTTCAGATTCGCTATTATTTTCTAACTTTTCAATTTTCCAAGCATCTGCAGATGTAAACCATTTTCCATTCCATTCTCGTGAAGATAAGTTGAAAAACACTTCTACTTCTTCTCCATCATTAATATCTGAGATAATCTGGATTTTCTCTTCTCCAAACAATTTAAAACATATATCAGGGTTATATTGTGCTCCGGTATTTAATACAAAAGATAGTGATTTCCATTCCTTTCCCGCTTTGCTTATTCCCTGTTCTAATTCTAATTTTTGTTTTACTGTTCCTTTTACTGATAAGCTCATTCTTTGCTTTGTTTTTATGTGATATTGATATTAATGCAAATATAATTGATTTTTTTATTTCAACTAATAAAAAATAATATCTTTGCGGACCAAATTTTAGCGGATGTGGCGGAATTGGTAGACGCGCTAGACTTAGGATCTAGTGCCGTAAGGCGTGGGGGTTCGACTCCCTTCATCCGCACCAAAAGCTCACTGTATAGTGGGCTTTTTTTGTATCCTTAAAATAAACTCTCTTTTAATCTAATAATCAGTTAAATATTGTAATTTTGCCGACCATTTTAACAATTACTTAATTATGAAGATTACACAAGAAAAAACCAACAAATTACAAGCTGTATTAAAAGTAGTGGTAAGTCCAGAAGATTACCAAGAAAAAGTAGATAAGGTATTAAAAGATTACAGAAAAAACGCTGAAATTCCAGGCTTCAGAAAAGGAAAAACTCCAATGGGTATGATTGTAAAAAAATACAGAACACCTGTTTTAGTGGATGAGGTGAATAAAATGTTGCAAAATGAGCTGTATAAATACATCTCTGATGAAAATGTTAAAGTCTTAGGTTCTCCCATACCTGTAGAGAATCAATCAGTAGATTGGGAAAATGACACAACATTTAATTTTGAATTTGAAATAGGAATTGCTCCAGAACTGGATGTGAAAATTAATAAAAAAGATAAGTTACCTTATTATAAAATTGAAGCAGATACACAATTAGTTGATACTTATGCAAACGACATTGCAAAAAGATTTGGAAAGATGAGTAGTCCAGAAGTTTCTGAGGAAGGTGATCTGGTTTTTTGTGAAATTGCTCAATTAGATGTAGATGGAAATTTAATGGAAAATGGAATAAAGAATGAAGCAACTGTTTCTATGGATTTTATATCTGATAAGAAAATAAAAAAGAAATTTATAGGAGTAAAGAAAGATGATGCGTTTTCTGTAAATGTAATGAAAGCATTTAAAAACCACACAGATTTAAGTGCTATGTTAAATGTTAATCAGGATCAATTACATGATTTGACTTCTGAAGAGTTTCAATTTACGGTAAAAAACATAAGTAAATTAGAACCAGCTAAAATGGATAAAGAACTTTTTGAGAAAGTTTATGCAAAGGATTCTGTAAAAACAATAAAAGAGTTTAAATCTAAAATAAAGGAAGAAGCGGAGAAATCTTATGTTACGGAAAGTGATAGAATGTTGAAAAATGATGTGGTAACATATTTAATTAATAAAATTAAATTTGATATGCCAGATGAGTTTTTAAAAAAATGGCTAGTTCATACATCTGAAAAATCATTAACTCTAGATCAAATAAAAGAGGAATATGATATGTATTCTAAATCATTAAGATGGCAATTAATAGAAAACAATATTTTAGAAAGTTTTGACGTAAAGGTAGACGCTAAAGAAGTAGAAGATCATACTAAGACATTGGTCTCAATGCAAATGAAACAATACGGTCAGCCAGTTCCGGAAGATGAAAAAATGAATGAAATTGTTGCATCTATTCTAGTAAAAGAAGATGAAAGGAAGAAGATTTACGACCAACTTTATGACATCAAAACTCTTGAAGTTTATAAAGAAAACTTCAAATTAACAGAAAAGGCTATTTCTTATGATGATTTTGTTAAATTAGCATCAGAAAAATAAAAAAATATGGATTATTCAAAAGAGTTTAGAAAATACGCAACAAAACATAGGGGAATTAGTTCTCTTCATTTAGATGAGTTTACTTCCATTCATGGAAATTACATTTCCCCAACGATTATTGAAGAAAGACAAATGAATATTGCTTCAATGGATGTTTTCTCTAGATTAATGATGGATAGAATTATTTTTTTAGGAGTTCCGATAAACGATTATGTTGCTAATATCATACAAGCTCAACTTTTGTTTTTAGAATCTGCAGATGCGGATAGAGAAATCAGGATTTATTTGAATACACCAGGAGGTGGGGTGTATGCAGGTTTAGGGATTTACGATACTATGCAGTATATAAATCCTGATGTTTCTACTATTTGTACAGGTATGGCTGCTTCTATGGGAGCGGTATTACTTACTGCAGGAGCTGCAGGGAAAAGAACAGCCTTAAAACATTCAAGAGTAATGATTCACCAACCACTTGGTGGAGCTAGTGGACAAGCTTCTGATATTGAGATTACTGCAAAGGAGATTCAGAAACTTAAGAAAGAACTTTACGAAATTATTGCTCATCACTCTGGAACAGATTACAAAAAAGTTTGGAAGGATGGAGATAGAGATTACTGGATGACAGCTGAAGAAGCTAAAGAATATGGTATGATTGATGAGGTTCTAGTAAGAAATAAGTAATGGAAAGTAAAGAGTTGGTTAAATGTTCTTTCTGTGGAAAAAACAAGCAGGATACAGATGTATTGATTGCTGGTATTTCGGCACATATTTGCGATAGTTGTATAGAACAAGCNTATGATATTTTAGAGATAGAATCTACTGAAGAGAATTCTTTAGACCAATCCNCTAGATTATTAAANCCTCAAGANATAAAGTNTCATTTAGACGAATTTGTAATAGGACAGGAGCAAGCTAAAAANGTTCTNTCTGTTGCGGTATATAATCACTANAAAAGAATTCTTCAACCAGANACNTNTTCAGAANATGTAGAAATAGAGAAGTCTAATATAATGTTGGTTGGNGAAACTGGAACTGGGAAAACTCTTCTNGCTAAATCTATTGCAAAATTATTACAAGTTCCTTTTTGTATTGCAGACGCTACAGTATTAACAGAAGCTGGATATGTAGGAGAAGATGTNGAAAGTATCTTAACTAGATTGTTACAATCTGCTNATTATAATGTTTCTCANGCAGAAAAAGGTATTGTATTTATTGATGAGNTAGATAAGATNGCTAGAAAAAGTGACAATCCTTCTATAACTAGAGATGTTAGTGGTGAAGGTGTTCANCAGGCAATGTTAAAACTACTAGAAGGNACNGTNGTAAATGTTCCTCCTCAAGGAGGGAGAAAGCATCCTGATCAGAAAATGATTCCCGTAGATACNCAGAATATATTATTTATNAGTGGNGGAGCNTTTGATGGAGTACAAAAACATATTTCNAAAAGATTAAACACNCAATCTATTGGNTATTCNTCTNAAAAAAAGGATACAATTGAAAAGGATAATTTATTACAATATATTCTTCCACAAGACTTAAAAAGTTTTGGACTTATACCNGAATTAATTGGTAGAATGCCTNTTCTTTCATTTTTAAATCCTTTAGACAAAATTGCTCTAAGANAAATNCTAACNGAGCCTAAGAATTCTATAATTAAACAATACNAAAAACTATTTANGATGGACGGAGTAGAATTTAGTGTNGATNAAAAAGTATTGGATCTAATAGTAGATAAAGCAATAGAATATANACTTGGAGCAAGAGGTTTANGATCTATTTGTGAGNCAATAATGTTAGANGTTATGTTTGAGTTACCTTCTGATAAGGATANGAANGAATTTAAACTAACTTATTCGTATGCTAAAAGTAAGTTAGATNAATCTTCTTTAATAAAGTTGAAAGCCGCTTAATTANTTACAACNAAATATTCATTTCCATTAAGTATNACAGAATAGTTGCAGTCGCAGGNNCTNTCNCCATANTTTATNANTCTGNNACTANANCCNTCAGGAATAAGTTCAGTTTGTCCNCTGGTTATNATACAAGTATTTTCGGATAAACANGATAAATNTACATATAAGTCTTCAGTTATNTTNACTTCAAAGTTTCTCCCNTTACTNCTATTCCCACTTGCAGTTCCANTNATAGAATAAACATCATCAAANGGGTNTGAAAAAGTATTATATCCTGATATCCATTCTCTTNCTCTTATAGATTCAAAGTTAATGGTTCCAATNCCTGTAATANTAGCAGAAATATCAACTGNAAAAGTNANATTNCCATCAGAATTTCTTCCNTTATTAGTTNNAGTTCTTTGTCCTTGAATCCAATTATCGTTAATATAATAATGATCAAANGTAGTNGTNANAACAGATAAAGANTCCCTATATTTNCCNNTATAAGTAATTATAATTTTTCCTCTTCTTTCTTTTCCNTAACTTAAACAATCATCAGGATANCCNTCTCCNAAATCANCAATAATNGTATCTATATCTGANGTATCTGCATTCATANNAGTATAACTAGGGCATGANTTANTTNCCCCATTATCAATAAATGCATCNTCTACAATTCTACCTATATCATTAAATAAATTTTCTGCAAATAAATAATCTTNAGNGTTTACTGTTCCACTTTCNTCTATNTTNTCTTCNTTACANGAAGAGATTAAAAGTGTAAATACAACAATTGAACCTAGAANTAATTTAGTTTTCATGAGTTTTNATTTTGAGCAAATATAATAATATTGAATTATATANAGTCTGTTATTTTTTGAGCNGCTCCTAATTTTGATGCTATATACTCTNTNGATTTTTGTTTTATCTCTGTNTTTTCAAAATATTTTACGGAAGAAATTAATTCTTCTGTANTTTTTANATAATGAGATANACCTAAACTNAGNAGTTCTTTAGCTTCANTAAATTTATNATAATTAGGTCCATGNANNACAGGAATGTTATAGATNGCAGCTTCTAATGTGTTGTGTATTCCTTTTCCAAATCCNCCACCNATATATNCTATATCTGCATAACGATAGGNCTTAGATAAAATTCCTATCTTATCAATAATTAAGATTCTGTAGTTACTAATTTTTTTAGAATCTGATTTGGATAATAATATAGAATTACTNAGTTGTTGANAGGTTGATATNTTATCTATNTCATGTGGAGCAATGATGATTTTGTAATCAGGAAGAATATTGAAATCATNAAATAANTTTAAATCTTCTTNCCAAACAGAACCTAGAATAATAACTTTTTCTTTTTGAATAAATGATTCTATTCTCTTATCTGAGAAANCTNTTNTAGAATTACTAAATACAGTATCAAACCTACTATCTCCACTTANAGATATGTTTTTTATNTTTATGGANTTAAGTAGTTGNTCTGANTNCNTNTCNTGAACAAANAAATGAGATANTTTTTGTAATTGTTTTGCAAACCATNTTCCATAAAANTTAAAGAAATATTGATNCTTTCGNAATTTGNAAGANATGAAATAGATTGGTATTTTTTGTTGGTATAACTCTTGAATATAGTGGAACCAAAACTCGTATTTAATAAAGACTACTTTTATTGGTTTAACGATACACGCTATAAATCTTGCGTTATTTTTCGTGTCGTGAGGNAGATAAAATATCCAATCTACAATATGATTCTTTTTTACNGCATCATATCCTGAAGGAGAATAAAANGTNAGTAGAATTTTATGAGAAGGATTCTTCTTTTTATANGATAGAATTACTGACTTTCCTTGTTCGTATTCCCCTAAAGAAGNNGCNTGAAACCAAACTATATCTGTANTGTCTTTTGTTTCAGAATGTATNNTTTTCAGAATGTTTTTCTGNCCAATAACNATTTNTTTNGNTTTCTTATTGAAAACAGAATAAATTTTTATTCCAATTNAATAAAAAAGAATAAATATATTATATAAAAACTTCATTTAGAAATAATGAAATTTACCTTGATTANNTCTGTTTATTGGAATAATAACACCAAGTCTGAATCCTAATAATTGATCTANTTTTGTNATATTGTCTACTTCNTNCATATCNGAAAAGTTATANGNTCTTTTATTAGAAGTAAACGCATTTATAAATTCAAATCCAACATGATACTTTATAGATGTATTTTTGTCAAAATNCATGTAATCAACACATANTTTTGTACTTAATCCACTNGTAAAATTNTCGTATCCTTTCATGTAATCATNTTCTAGTTGTGGTAAATAGGTTCTGTCCGTTTCTAATCTNATTTTNTGNTGAAGATATCCAACTCCTCCATATACATATAACCCAGAAAGGTTGTCTTCTTCANTTCTAAAAGATNTACCAATTAATAAATGGGTATTTATTCCTCTTTGATAAAGTAANACTTCATCTAANTCACCNCTAGAGTTTATTAAATACCCTNCATGGGTAGAAATTANTCTAAGAATGCTGTCATTTTTCACATTATTNCCAAACATAAAATTTGCATCTATACCAAANAGAACGTCATTTTTATTNTTTAAATAACACAATCCCATTGATGAGTTTATNCCAAANTNATCAGCCATTTTTGNAACTGGNATCTGNACACTNTAATCAAAAAGAATCATTTTANTANNAAAGCCTTGTTCTTGGCTCAATACATTAATACTNAATAGTAATAAGTAAATNGAAAGACACCTCTTCATAAATTAATTTTTTGCTAATTTACATTTTCTTTAATTTTATCTAACGATTTAATTAACTGATAATTATTTATATTTGCNGTAATTTTAAAAAANAAGTATGANAAAGACAATTTTAATAACAGGNGGAGCTGGATTTATTGGNTCTCATGTNGTAAGATTATTTGTAAACANNTATCCAGATTATCAGATAGTTAATTTGGATAANTTAACNTATGCAGGNAATTTAGAAAATNTAACAGATATTGAGANNTCAGAAAACTATATATTTGAAAAAGGAGATATTGTAGANAAAGATTTTGTAGAAGGATTGTTTANTAAATATAACTTTGATGGNGTAATTCANTTNGCNGCAGAGAGTCATGTAGATAGATCTATAANAAATCCTATGGAGTTNATCATGACNAATGTTGTNGGNACTGTAAATTTATTAAATGCAGCAAAAAANCATTGGAANAGTAATTTTGATAATAAATTGTTTTACCATGTTTCTACAGATGAAGTATACGGAAGTTTANGAGATACTNGNCTNTTTTTAGAGACTACNCCATANGATCCTCAATCTCCGTATTCCTCTTCAAAAGCAAGTTCAGATCATTTTGTNNGAGCTTATGGTAATACTTACGGTTTACCTTATGTTATTTCTAATTGTTCTAATAATTATGGTCCNAATCAGTTTCCAGAGAANTTATTGCCATTATTTATAAATAATATNAGAAATAATANATCNCTTCCTGTATATGGAGATGGTTTNTTTACAAGAGATTGGNTGTATGTAGTGGATCANGCAAGAGCTATNGATATTATTTNTCATNAAGGTAGAAATNCAGAAACNTATAATATAGGAGGGTTTAACGAATGGACTAATATTGACTTAATAAAAGTANTGTGCAAGCAGATGGATNAAATATTAGANAATGANGAGGGAACATCAGAGCANTTAATCACTTATGTGAANGATAGNCCAGGACACGATAAACGATATGCAATTGATGCANCTAAGCTNAAAAATGAACTAGGATGGGAACCTTCTCTTCAATTTGAGGAAGGTTTGAGAAAAACGATTNNGTGGTACATGAACAANAAAGAGTGGGTTGACAATGTTACATCTGGTNATTACAAAAAATATTATTCAGAACAATACNGCTAATGATAAANTGGTTTNCNAAACTNAGGANAAAGGAATTAGANCCTATAGATTTTTCTNTTTTNAAGACAGATATGCATTCTCANTTAATNCCATCAATAGATGATGGANCCCAATCAGTAAAAGAGTCTATAGNNCTCATTNAATNCTTANANGAGTTGGGNTTTTCTAAANTTATAACTACTCCNCATACAATGANTGATTGTTATAANAATACTCCAGAAATCATTTTNAATGGATTAGAAGATNTNAAANTTGAATTAGAGAAACTGAAAATGAANATTCCTNTANATGCNGCTTCAGAATATTANGTNGATTTTGAATTTCAGGAAAGTNTAAAGGTNNCAAATCTTTTAACTTTTGGANCTAAATATATTTTAATAGAGTTTCCTTTTTTANANNAACCAAGAGAAGTAGATGANGTTATTTTTCAGTTGCAACTTGCTGGATACAATGTTGTACTTGCACATCCAGAGAGATANTTGTATTATACANTNCAAGATTTAAAGAAATTAACTNAAAAAGGAGTGTTNCTCCAATTAAATCTCCTATCNATTACTGGATATTATTCNNATAAAGTNAAGAAAANTTCAGAGAAATTAATANAAGAAGANCTANTATCTTTTGTCGGGACTGATTGTCATAATAACTTCCATGCAGAAAAACTGAAAGAATGTTTCACAAACCCTTTNTGGCACCAACTCTCTCAATCGGACAGATTGCTTAATAAGACTTTATAGAAAAGCTCTCAGTAGGTATCTGTCTGTCAACTTTTTTAAATAATCCTTGCAGCACCTTCCCAGGTCCTACTTCTATTACAGAAGACAGTCCATCTGAAATCATTTTTTGCATCGTTTGAGTCCAAAAAACTGAAGTAGTTAGTTGTTTTTTCAAATTTTCTTTTATTTCATCAGGACTTGTTATAGCTGTTGCTGTTACATTCTGATAAATAGCACAAATTCCGTTTTTAAATTCCGTATTATTAATTGCTTGTTCTAATTCAGCTTTTGCAGGTTCCATTAATGGAGAGTGAAAAGCCCCTCCAACAGGTAGTTTTAAAGCTCTTCTAGCTCCAGCTTCTATAAGTTTTTTGCAAGCAATATCAATCCCAGAATTACTACCAGAAATAACTAATTGTCCTGGACAATTGTAATTAGCTGGGACAACTACATCTTCTATAGAGTTACAAATATCTTCAACAACTTCATTTTCCAATCCAAGAACAGCTGCCATTGTAGATGGATTCTTTTCACATGCTTTTTGCATTGCTTGAGCTCTTTGAGAAACTAATTTTAATCCATCTTCAAATGAGAGATATCTGGCAGAAACTAATGCGGAGAATTCTCCCAAAGAATGTCCAGCAACCATATCAGGAGAAAAAGAACTTTCTAATACTTTTGATAAAATTACAGAGTGTAGAAATATCGCTGGTTGTGTTACTTTTGTTTGTTTTAGAGCTTCTGCATCTTCCCCAAACATAATGTCTGTTATAGAGAATCCTAGAATATTATTCGCCTGTTCAAACATCTGTTTCGCATCAGAAGATGATTCATATAAATCTTTTCCCATTCCGGTAAATTGAGCTCCTTGCCCAGGAAATACATATGCTTTCATTTCTTTTATTTTATTAAATTTATAAACTCAACTTTGTTTTTTTATCCATACTAAATATGCCTGAAAAAGCAATTTTAGAATTGTAATCTCAACTCATAATTTTATAAATCGGATGCAAATATACCAAAAGAAACATACTATATTTGCCTTATGAAGATTCTATTAGTTTCAGCAACAGATTTAGAAATTGAGAAAGAAAGATTTTCAGATTTTGAGATACTAATTACCGGTATAGGAATGTTAAACACGTCTATTAATTTAACACAGAGATTGTCAAGTGGTAAATACGATTTATTAATAAATATTGGAGTCGCTGGTTCATTTAATTCTGAATTAAATATTGGAGATGTTGTAGAAGTGGTCGAGGACAAAATATCTGAATTAGGATTTGAGGATGGAGAGAGTTTCTCTGAATTTAATGAGTTTAATCTAAAAAATGTATTTAAGAATAAATCTAAAACAGATTTACTGAGTGTAAAATCTATTACAGTAAATAGAGTGCATGGAAATCAAGGTTCAATTACTGAAATTATAAATAGACTAAATCCAGACATAGAGAATATGGAAGGAGCGGCATTTTTTCAAGTTTGTAATACATTTAATGTTCCATGTATACAGATAAGAGCTATATCAAATAAAGTGGAACAAAGGAATAAAGACAACTGGAATCTTCCATTGGCAATAAAAAATCTGAATAATACAGTACAAGAGATAATTGCAGAATTATGAAGTTAACACTAGGTATTTCTCCTTGTCCTAACGACACCTTTATGTTTGACGCAATGATTCATCAAAAGATTGACACCGAAGGCTTGCATTTTGAGGTTACTCTTGCTGATGTTGAACAATTGAATCAGTGGGCCTTTGAAGGGAAATTAGATGTGACAAAGTTAAGTTTTAGTGCATTTACTCATTGTTCAAACAATTATTCATTGTTGGATAGTGGTTCAGCACTTGGTAGAAATTGCGGACCGATTCTGATAAAAAAACCTACTACAATTTTATCTGAAAAAAGCAGTATTGCAATTCCTGGGAAGTATACAACTGCAAATATGCTGTTAAAAATTGCCTTCCCATATTTCAAGAATAAACAAGAAGTTTTGTTTTCTGATATTGAACAAGAGGTATTAAATAATACAGTTGACGCAGGATTAATTATTCATGAGAATAGATTTACTTATCAGGCAAAGGGATTGCAGAGAGTTATAGATTTAGGAGAGTTTTGGGAGGGTAAAACTAATTTACCCATACCTCTTGGAGGAATTGTAGTTAAACAGTGTTTTCATACAGATATCAAAAAGAAGTTAGAAAGAGTTTTAAGAAAATCAGTTGAGTATGCCTTTGCAAATCGGGAAAGTTCTTTTGATTATGTACGGTCCTATGCACAGGAGTTGGATGTGGAAGTGGTAAAAGCACACATTAATTTATATGTAAATGAGTATTCTATATCCTTAGGCGTAGAAGGAAGAAATGCTATAAAGGAGCTTTTTAAGCAAACAAAAACAGAGTTTGATACTATTTTTGTTTAAATTTATTTATTGCATTTTTAGTAAAGTCAGAAAGAACTAAGGTTCCACTACTTACAGCTCTTTCCATCAACAAGTTATCCCAATGATCTGTTCCTTCCCACATTATCTTTTTAAGATTCCTCATAGCTTCTGGGTTTGATTCAGATAAAATAGAAGCAAGTTTATGTATTTCAATATCCATTTCTTCTGGAGATTCAAATATTTCTGTATATAACCCTTTTTCTCTTGCCCAATTTGCGTCAAACCATTTTGTGGCATTTATTGTCATTGTAGAAAATGCTGAAGTTCCAACTTTTCTTTCAACAGCAGGACCGACAACAAAAGGACCTATACCAATAGCAAGTTCTGATAATTTAGTAGAAGCAAATTTTGTAGCAAAACAATAATCAGTAGATGAAGCCATTCCTACTCCTCCTCCAACGGCTTTCCCTTGAATTCTCCCAATTATAAATTTAGGACATTTCCTAGCAGCATTTATAACATTTGCAAACCCTGAGAAGAATTTTATTCCATCTGTAGAGTTTTCTATAGATACTAATTCATCAAATGAAGCTCCTGCACAGAATGCTCTTTCCCCTCCACTTTTTAGAATAATAACTTTTACCTCATCATTATTTCCTGCATCTATAATTGTTTTGGTAAGAAGGGATAGTAAATGACCAGGTAATGAGTTAGATTGGGGATGAAAAAATTCAATTGTTCCAATACCATTTTCAATTTCTAGTGTTACGTACTCTTCCATTTTATACTTTTTCAATTATTGTTGCGTAACCTTGACCGACTCCAATACACATACAGACTAATGCGTATTGTTTATTTTTTTTCTTTAATTCTATTGCAGCGGTTTGTAGAATTCTTGTTCCGCTTACGCCTAATGGATGCCCAAGCGCTATAGCTCCTCCATTTGGGTTTATTCTTTCATCATTATCTTTAAGTCCCCATTTTCTAATACAAGCTAGTGCTTGTGCAGAAAAAGCTTCATTTAACTCAATAATGTCCATGTCCTCCATTGTTAAACCTGCTTTTTCTAGTGCTTTGTTAGAAGCTTTAACTGGTCCTATCCCCATTATTCTAGGTTCTACTCCAACTACTGCAGAACTTACAATTCTTGCAATAGGTGCAAGATTATTTTCTTTAACTCCTTTTTCAGAGGATAAAAGCATAGCAGCGGCTCCGTCATTTAGTCCTGATGAGTTTCCTGCTGTAACACTTCCTCCTTCTTTTTTAAATGCAGTTCGTAGTTTTGATAAAATTTCTAAAGAAGTATTTGGTTTTATAAATTCATCTTTACAGAAAATGATAGATTCTTTTTTTCTTTGAGGAATTACAACTTCTACAATTTCCTCATCAAATCTACCTTCATTTTGTGCTTTTGAAGCTTTCATTTGAGAATTGAATGCAAATATATCTTGGTCTTTTCTTGAAATATTATATTTTTCGGCTAGATTTTCAGCTGTTGTTCCCATTCCATCTACTCCATAAAATTCTTTCATTTTCGGATTGACAAATCTCCATCCAAATGAAGAGTCATACATCTGAGCGTCTCTTCCGAAAGCTTTTGTAACTTTGGAAATCACCCAAGGTCCTCTGGTCATGTTTTCTACCCCGCCCGCAATAAAAACATCTCCGTCCCCAGCGCAAATTGCTCTGTGTGCATGTATGACAGAAGACATTCCAGAAGAACATAATCTGTTTACAGTTTCTCCAGGTACAGAAAAAGGTAATCCAGCTAATAATAATGACATTCTAGCAACATTTCTATTATCTTCACCTGCTTGATTAGCACAACCTAAAATGACATCATCTATTTTATCACGATTAATACCTGTTCTTTTTATCAATTCTTTTATTGGAATAGCTCCTAAATCATCTGTTCTAACATCTTTAAGGGTTCCTCCAAAATTACCTATTGGAGTTCTCACAGCATCAATTATATAAGTCATCTTATTCTCCTTTAAAGTTTGGTTTTCTTTTTTCTAAAAAGGCTTGTACTCCTTCTTTAAAATCTATTGTATCTGCTGCAACAGACTGATACTTTTCTTCTATGTTAAGCTGTTGTTCTAAAGTATTCTCTATAGAAGCATTTAAAAGTTCTTTGGTAAGACCAAGGGCTTTTGTCGGCATCTGTGCAAGTTTCCTTACGAGCTTCCAACTTTCCGACTCAAACTCTTCATTAGAATATGTTTTGTATATCATTCCCATTGATTCTGCATCCTTAGCGCTTATGGGGTCTGCAGTCATCATAAGTGCAGTTGCTTTTTGCATTCCGATAAGTTTTGGTAAAAAGTACGTAGATCCACTATCAGGAATAAGTCCTATTTTACTAAAAGCTTGAATGAAAGAAGCGTTTTTTGTCGCTACTATAATATCACAACAAAGTGCTAAACTAGCTCCTGCTCCTGCCGCTACTCCGTTTACAGCTGCAACAACTGGTTTGTCTAAACTTCTAATCTTTCGAATAATTGGATTATAGTGTTCCTGAATAATTTTAGAAATATCAGGACCATTTGGATCGGACGCTTCTCCTAAGTCTTGTCCCGCACAAAAAGCTTTTCCATTTGCAGTTATAAGAATTGCTCTCACTTCATTATCTTCTTTACATTTATTAAGTACATTTTGTAGTTCTAGAGCCATCTCTCTTACAAAAGAATGAAACTTTTCAGGTCTATTAAGAGTGATCTTTCCTACTCCATCTATCTTTTCAAATTGTATCATATTATTACTTATTTTTCGCTAATTTACTAATTATTCCTTTATTTACAATTACGACCCATTCTGTTTTGAGAAATGGAGAATCATTTTTAATTAGAAGATTATAATTCTTGTATTTTAAATTTAGGATATCCTTTGTCTCCAATATCGTTATAAAAGTCAATAAATTGCAACTTAAAATAACGTCCTTCAGAATCTTTTATAAGATATGTAATATGATTATTGATAACATATAGATTATTCTGTAAATCATACAATTTCCAACTATAACCTATCTGATCCTGATTATTACTAAAGTTATAATTATCTATCATTGATAGATTTATCTGTTCAAAATCATTGATTGTGTCGAGTGATACAGTTATGTTATTATAATAATTTGTAAGTACTCCCGTAACCAAATAAGCGGGCGCTGTAGTGTCACTAAATAGGTTTGTATATTGAGTAAATACTAAATCCCAATCCCCCTTTTCTGGGAATATCAATATTTTTTCATCTTCATCAAAAGAATAAGTAATGAAGTTAGTTTGGTTTTCTTTATTGATTTGAATTACTGTATCTCCAGAATTATCCAAATTAGAATATCTAATCATATAATAATAATCAGTGACTTCTGTAATCATAAATTTTTTGTACCCTCTATTGTTACCATTTAATGAATATCCTCTATCAATAATGTAAAAATTACTATTATCTAGCTCATATGATATGACAGTACCAAAGTCAATACCTCTTGGATTGTCCCATCCCCACTGTAAACTATTAATATCAATCACATTTTCAAATGAATCAGTAGGTCCGTTGGCAGCTTGCATAAATGTAGAGGAGTTTAAAATTATATAATCATCATTATTATGATTAATAAAACCTAAGTCCCATTCAGTCTTTATATTCTCGCTCACTATAGAATTATTACTTAATTTATAAAATACTTGATTCTTATAATCTTTCTCTAATTCTACTTGTTGAATGATAACTTCCCCTGCCAAATGCGGGTTTATTGGAATTTCTTCCTTCTCACAGGATATGAAAGAGATGATAAATATAAAAGAAAAATATTTCAAATGATTCATAGTTTAATATTAAATCCTGTAAAATAAGATCTACCATAACTAATATTAGCAATAGTATTGTTTGATGTATGTACGCCTGATGGATTACTAATACTATTGATTTTTTCTACATCAAAGATATTCTTTACACCAATATTAAAAGTAATCTTTTTATTTAAAAAATTCATATTTAAAGAGCAATCTAATAAATTATATGAATCTGTATTGAATTGATTTAAATTATTGTCTTCTAAAATATATTTTTTCTCTGAACCGGTAAATCTATAAAATGTATTAAAAGAAGTATAATCATTAATACTATATAATAAAGAAGCTCTAAAATTATTTGAAAAATCATATTTAGAGTGGTAATCAAAATCTCGTATACCGATACGCGAATAACTAACATTAATAATAACTATATTATTAGTCACTTTAATATTTGATGATAATCCCATTGTTTCTAATTCATTAATATTATAATACTTATATTGATTAGGATTGTCTAATGAGGGGATTAAATCAATCTTATTAATAATACTATTATAAAAAGAATTCAATTCAAGATCAAATTGATATACTTCTAATTTTTTCTTAAAAAAAATATTAAGCTGATAATTATTAGAATTCTCTGGTGATAACTCTGCATTGCCAACAATATCATGATTAATATCATTAAATGTAAAGAATAGCTCTTTTAAAGTTGGAGAGCGAAATCCCTTAGCGTATGAAAATCTATATTTCAAACCACTAAAATTATATAAGGTATTTATTGATGGTATTATAGGAGTTTTATATTTATCATTATAAATAAACCTAACACCTGGTCGAATTAATAAATTACCAGTCTTATATTCAATATTAGAGTACAGTGCATAATCATTCTGAACTTCTTGATTATTCAATATCCTTTGTCCTTTCGCTATCTGGTTGTTATAATGAAATCCAATTTGATAATCTATACTACTAGATTTATCTATTGGTGTAATAGTAATTTTTGACATAATCATATTATATGAAGAAGTGTCATTAGCACTTATGTCTGAAACTAAAACCTGATTCAGGTTAGTCAGATCTTTATAATATGTGTTCTTAATTCTTCTGAAATTATTATTTGTTAGTATTAATCTTATGTTACATTGATTAATAGCTGATGCGATTTCTGTGCCTACATTTTTTCTATAAGTGTAATAATAGTCATCAAATGCTGTTTCATAATACGGTAATCTTGGGAATCCTTTATTTGTGACCTTTTCATAAAAATCAGAATAATAAGTTCTAGAATTAAATTTCTCCCTATTAAATATATGTTGAAATTTACCAAATATTTTTTCCTTAGGATTCCATAACTTATATCTATTAGTATCTGCTAGAGTATTTTGTGGTAATAATGTAAAATCATCATTCGGAGACCACCCATCAAAGAAATGTCTTGCTAGCTCAAAAGAAAATTGATGATGAATTGATTTATATACCAAATCAAAACTATTATTATATCTTCCTACAGACTCATAATAATTATTTACTCCAAAATTTACTTTTTTGTTGTAGTTTTTCTTAGTAATGATATTTATAGTTCCCGCTAAAGCATCGGTACCATAATTCACCGAAAGTGGACCTTCAACAATCTCTATTTGATAAACATTATGTAATAAGATCTGTGATAAATCAATATTACCATTTAATCTTCCAATTACCGGTACATCATCAATTAATATCTTAACATTCTGGCCTGATATTCCTTGTATCTCAACACCAGACCCTAATATATTATCTTGTTTAAGATTTAGATTTGTTTCAAAATTTATAACATCTGCAACTGTTTGAAAAACATCTTTCTCTAAGATGGATTGACCAATTATCTTGACCTTATATACAGAACTATCTAGATTAGTATTAGTAATTTGTCCGGTAATTACTACTTCTTCCAAATTTGTCTCCATAAAATACTGGGTTTCTAGCGAATCTTTCTTTTGTGAAAAAAGTTTGTTATTTATTAGAAAAAAGATTATAAATAAAAATAGAACTTTATTTATCATATATTACTAATGTATTATTAATTTCTCAATATGCTGATTATTATTATCTTTATCCATTATTGAAACAATATAAACACCATCTTCAAAATTATATATAGGTAAAGTTATCGATGCAAATTGATGATCTTCTAAATTTGTATTATATATTAACCTACCATGAATATCATTAATTTGTAAGGTCACCATCTCTGTAAATTCATAAACTATATTAACATCTGTGCTGGTAGGATTTGGATATATCTCAAAATTCCTAATAATATCTGTTTTTACTGAATTACTTGTCGAAACTAATTCAGTATTAAACTCAATATTACCAGTAGATGTACCCTCAAAAACAGTGAAAATAACTCTCCATATATTATTATTATAATCTTTCACAAAATAACATCTATTATTATCGACAATGTAAGTTCCTTGATATGTCTTCCAGTCATATCCGATCGTGTTGATATCATCAAGGAATACATGAGATGAAACGTCTATATAATTAAAAGGGTCTGATATGTTCATAGCTTTTGCAACTTTTATCCCAACATTACTCAGGACTCCAGTAACAGGATATGGCATTCCTTGTACAGGAGTGATATACTTTGTAAAGGTTATATCCCATGAACTTAAATCTGGTTCTCTATCATGTAATAAATCTTGATCTAATGAATAATAAATAAATCTCTTATTATTATAATTAGAGGATTGAATAGACGTGTTTACTAATCCTGTACCATCTAAATTGGAATATTTAAAGAAATATTCTCCAGATTGTTTGCTTTCTATCCATAATTTCTTCCAATTTCCATTTATGGTTTGTATTATAAATATAGAATCACCAACAATATGATGAGTTTGTAAATTATATACACCCCAACCATAATCGAAACCAGAACTTGTCGTATTAATGTCAAAGGCTCCAGTTTCCCAAGTAATATCACTATTATACATTTGATTGTATAAAATGTTTGGAGTACTAGTGTTAATCATATTCCAATCAGTTGTATCACCTAAATGGTAGGTATATAACTGTACACCTTTCCCATCATTTATTCTTATAGTTGAAGAAAATGCATCCGTACTAAAAGCTATATCCCAATTATCATTTTGAATATTTACCATTTCTCCATTCTGCATACTATAAAAAATCTGATTATCATATCCGGAATTCATTGATATAGATTGGTTTTGAGATTGAATATTAAAGCTAGTTATATAAATTAATATAAATAATATGTATTTTTTCATTTTTATATTTTTTTAAAATTTATTGTTATAAAATTATTGTTCAAAATTAAAACTGAATTCTGTAGGAATTCTGTAATTATGTTTCAATTTTAGAGAGATAAAAAACTCTTTTTTATAATATCATCATTACAAGAAAAGTGAAACTATAAGTTATATTCAGGATTGTATCTATTTTAATTTATTCTAAATATAAATTACTGAAAATCATCACGATAGGCTTGTTTTTTGTTATTTTGCTTATTATTTTTGAAGAAAAATAAAAATATTATGGAATTAAAAACAGTATCGACGTGTATCAATTGTGAAAATTTAGTTAAGAATTTTATATGTAGTAAACATGACTTAAAAGTAGGTTTGTATAATGTTTGCGATAGTCACATCCAAACAGATTCTTTAACTAAACAATCTAATTGTTTAAATTGTTCTTTTTATGGAGGGTCCTCTTGTGCTAATCCTGAAGATGCTGCAGAAGGTATGTTATGCTTTGATTGGGAACCATCAAAAAGTTAGATTAAAAAATACTTACATAATAGAGTAAACTTATATTTTATTATATTTGTGATTATAAAATTCTTATAATCCTAAAGTTTGAACTTTTTTTTAAGATTTAATTAAGTAAGTTGAACTTATGAAAACACACACAAAAGATAATAGAAGACAGTTTTTAAAGAATACCTCTTTGTCCTTATTATCTCTTGCAGTTTTCCCAACTGTTCTTAAGTCTACAAACTCTTCTGTTGCATTAAGTAATAAGAAATCTATATCTACATGTGATGAGTCTACTGAAGATGCATATGGACAAGGACCATTTTATACATCAAACGCGCCGATAATTCAAAATAATCAGCTTGCAGACACTAATGAAATTGGAACACGTATTATTATTAGTGGTCAAGTGTATAATCTTGAATGTTCAGAAGTTATTCCAAATACAGAGATTGATATATGGCATGCTGATGACGCAGGCCTATATGATAATATAGGATATAATTTGAGAGGAAAGACAACCACAAATAGTCAGGGGTTTTATGTTTTTGAGTCAATTAAACCTGGTTTGTATCTTAATGGCTCTATATATAGACCATCACATATTCATTTTAAAATAACACCTCCAGGATTTAACACATTAATTACTCAACTTTATTTTCAAGGGGATCCATATATACCAACTGATGCAGCTGCTTCAATTACTAGTGGTTCATTTGACGCTACTAATCGTATTATTCCTTTAGTATCAAATTCTAATGGAGAACTTGAAGGAACTTGGGATATTATAATTGATGGTAAT
>NZWX01000050.1 GCA_002697625.1 Flavobacteriales bacterium | reverse complement strand
GTTTTGTTTCTGAACTCCATTTTTTGTGCTATATTAGCCCTTTTTGTTCGTAAAAAAGAACAATTTATTAAAACTAATTAATTATGCAGATTTCTGTAGTAATACCTTTATTTAATGAAGAAGAATCTCTTCCAGAATTGTGTTCTTGGATAGATAAGGTGATGAAAGAGAATAACTTCTCTTATGAAGTACTTTTAATAGATGATGGAAGTAAAGATAAGTCGTGGGAAGTAATTGAAAAATTAAAATCTAAGAATCCTAATTTAAAAGGAACAAAATTCAGAAGAAATTATGGGAAATCTGCAGCTTTAAATGTAGCATTTACTAAAGCAAAAGGTGATGTTGTTATCACCATGGATGCAGATTTACAAGATAGTCCGGATGAAATTCCTGAATTATACAAAATGATAATATCGGATGGTTATGATTTAGTTTCTGGTTGGAAACAAAAAAGATACGATCCTATTACAAAAACAATACCTACAAAATTGTTTAATTGGGCAGCACGAAAGGCTTCTGGTATTCGTCTTCACGACTTTAATTGTGGTTTAAAATCCTACAAAAATACAGTGGTAAAATCTGTTGAGGTTCATGGAGAAATGCACCGATACATCCCTGTTATGGCAAAATGGGTTGGTTTTTCTAATATTGGAGAAAAGGTTGTGATTCATCAAGCTAGAAAATATGGAGTTACAAAGTTTGGTTTGGAACGTTTTCTAAATGGTTTTCTGGATTTAATGACTATTACTTTTGTAAGTAGATTTGGTAAAAAACCAATGCACTTTTTTGGAGTAATTGGATCCTTAATGTTCCTAATAGGGTTTGTACTTTTTTCTTATATAGGTGGTTATAAAGTATATGCAATGTTTAATGATATAAAAGCTGAAAACATTGCAAATATGTCTGGTTTTTATATTGCATTAACTTCTATGATAATTGGGGTACAGTTGTTCTTGGCTGGTTTTATAGGAGAACTTATTTCTAGAAATGCTCAGGAAAGAAATAATTATCAAATAGAAAAAGAGATTTAAATTTTGAACAGGAAAGTTATTATAATTGGTCCTGCTTTTCCATACAGAGGTGGGATTGCACATTTTAACAACTCTCTTGCANNAGAATATAAGAAACAAGGNGCAGATGTNACAATATATTCNTTTTCNTTACAATATCCTTCTTTTTTATTTCCAGGAAAAACACAATANGAAAATGGGNNTCCTCCANAGAATATNGAGATTCTTCCTGNNATAAATTCTATAAACCCATTTAATTGGTTTAAAGTNGCAAGAAGTATCAGAAAAGAAAATCCGGATTATGTTATTATTAGGTATTGGNTTCCTTTTATGGCTCCTGCACTTGGTACTATTGCTAAATTTTTANGAAAAACNACTAAGATTTTTGCAATTACGGATAATNTNATTCCTCATGAAANNAGAATNGGTGATTCNATNTTNACTAAATATTTTNTTTCAAAATGTGATGCCTTTTTAGCATTATCTGCTTCTGTTTTAGATGATTTNTCAAAATTTACNGATANANNAGAGAAAATCTTTATTCCTCANCCTATTTANGATTCTTTTGGAGAGATAGTAGAGAAAGAATCTGCAANACAGAAAATAGNATTAGANANNNANGGAAAATATCTTTTGTTTTTTGGTTTTGTAAGAAAGTATAAGGGATTAGANATTATGTTAGAGGTAATGGCAGATAAAAGAATTCAGNATTTAGGTGTNAAACTAATTGTNGCTGGNGAGTTTTATGANAATAAGGAGGANTATATNTCAAAAATAGAAGAGTTAAATATTTCAGATTATGTAATNTTGAGAAGTGATTTTATACAGGAAGAAGATGTTAAAAATTATTTCTGTGCATCTGATATGATTACTCAAACNTATAGAACAGCAACACAAAGTGGTGTTACTCAGATTGCATATCATTTTGAGAGACCAATGTTGGTAACTAATGTTGGNGGTCTTGCAGAAATNGTTCCNCACAATAAAGTGGGTTATGTTTGCGATATAAATANATCTGANATTGNAGATAGTATTGTAGATTTNTATANTGANNAANAGNNAGTCTGAATTTNNTNAAAATACNNANNNAGAAAANAANAGATTTACATGGAAGGAACTAGTAAANGGAATAGAAAATTTAATNAAAAATCAATTATAATGAAGAAGATANTTACCCTNTTATTTTTATTTGGTTTTNTNTTAGCGAACTCCCAAAANATGGTGATTGATCANAATGGTTTNAAACAAGGGNAATGGCAAGATTGGTATGAAGATGGATCAATAAAATACAATGGAANTTTTAANGATGGTATTGAACAAGGATTGTGGAAGTTTTATTACAAAACAGGAGAGTTAAAAGCTANAAAAGAGTTTTTTCATGAAGGTAAAGCAGCNGCTACTCATATTTATTATAAAAATGGTAATATAAGAGCTTCTGGATTGTATGTAAACAAGATGAAGGATAGTACATGGNATTACTTCAATGAGGATAGTGTGTTNNTTTTATCAGAACANTATAAAGNAGGNGAGTTNCATGGATTAAGAAAAACATATTATGAATCTGGAGATATTTATATTGTAAAACAATGGAGAGANGGAATTGAGGAAGGAANATTCCNTCAATACTATATAAATGGAAAATTGAGCGTAAAAGCAACAAATAAAAANGGAACTTTAGATGGNTCCTATATTTCATATAATGNAGATGGATCTGTATTTTTTGAAGGTTTCTATGAAGANGGAATCAGAGNNGGAGAGTGGAAATANTATAACGAATCNGGAGATTTAGATACAATTATACATGAGTAAAGGAAAGGTTTTAATGGCTATGAGTGGTGGTATTGATAGTACCATAGCATCTTTATTACTTCATGAGGAGGGATATGAAGTTATTGGNATTACTATGAAGACTTGGGATTATGAATCTTCTGGTGGAAATAAAAAAGAAACAGGATGCTGTAGTTTAGATTCCATAAATGACGCAAGACAACTTGCTGTAGATTGTGGTTTTCCTCATATGATATTAGATATAAGAGAAGAATTTGGNGATTTTATNATTGATAATTTTGTAGATGAGTATATTGCAGGNAGAACTCCTAACCCATGTGTNTTGTGTAATACNCATATAAAATGGGAAGCNCTTCTGAAAAGAGCAGATATGNTAGNTTGCGATTATATAGCNACNGGTCATTATGCTCAAGTAAGAGAAGAGAATGGAAGATATGTGGTTTCTAAAGGTTTAGATGAGAGTAAGGATCAATCTTATGTGTTNTGGGGACTTTCNCAATCTTGTTTAAAAAGNACNATNTTTCCNATGGGNAANTATCANAAAAAAGATATNAAGCAAATGGCNTTAGATAGAGGNTATGTGGAACTNGCNAATAANAGTGANAGTTATGAAATTTGTTTTATACCAGATAACGACTATAGAGGATTNCTTAAGAGGAGNGTAGAAGGTNTAGAAGAAAAGGTNANNGGAGGTNATTTTATNACNAAAACAGGTGANNTTGTCGGGAAACATGATGGATATCCTTTTTACACAATTGGCCAGAGAAAANTAGGAGTTTCTTTAGGTAAAAANCCTACCTATGTAATAGGNATTAACCCTGATNAAAATACAGTTGTAGTAGGAACNAAAGAAGACTTAAAAGAGTTAGAAATGACGGTTAGGAATGTNAATTTAGTAAAATACGATACTATTCCAGATGGTTTNNACACTGTTACAAAAGTAAGATATAAACATNCAGGAGAGGAGTCNGTATTAAGTAATGATGATGGAGATNTAAAAGTAACATTTCACCATAAAGTAGAGGGGATAGCTCCAGGACAATCGGCTGTTTTTTATGAAGGNAATGATGTAGTAGGTGGNGGTTTTATAAAACGTAAATAGAATCTACTTNTTTTTTTCTATAAATNGTTTAAATCCNAAACNAACAAGCATTTTCTTTTNNAAATTCCAGAAAAATTGAAATTGACCAAACAAAGCTCCAATAATTACGATTAGTATTTGATAAATAGGAAAAATGATAAAGATTCGAATAGGCCAAAATANCCAAGGAGAAATCANTTCCTTTTCTAATCCAACTAGATTNAGTAAAGGTTTTGCAATTAATACAGCAANGGATCCTGTNATNGAAAACACNACTAAAATAATAAANAATTGAAAGTTAGATTTGATTCCCCATTTTTCTTTNAGTNTATTCATTCAACAAAAATAGAACTTTAANATAAATAGTATCTTTATGATTTGGATTTTNTTGAATTTACTACTTTATNCTTTTTTTATAAAAATAAAATGATAAATGTTCTGAAATAAAAAAAAAGATTATATTTGCCGACCAAATAATAAAGATTTAAAGTTATGCCAAAAAGAACGTTTCAACCATCAAACAGAAAAAGAAAGAATAAGCACGGTTTTATGGATAGAATGTCTGATAAAGATGGACAAAAGGTTTTATCTAGAAGAAGATCTAAAGGNAGAAAAAGATTAACTGTTTCTGATGAAATAGGTCATAAATAATTGATTAAAGATAAATATATAGAAGGTGTTGCTGTTTTTAGCAACACCTTTTTTTTAGGCCATATTTATCAACATTTTGTTAAAATTTAATAATTTATTCAGAATTCATTTTTTGTACTAGTACGTCAAATCATGTAAATTCGCACTACATTTATATAAAAAACNATGCCAAAAAATAAAGAAATAAAATCGATACTAATTATNGGNAGTGGACCAATTGTAATTGGTCAAGCATGTGAGTTCGATTATTCAGGTTCNCAAGCTGCAAGATCGTTAAGAGAAGAGGGNATNGAGGTATCNTTAATAAACTCTAATCCAGCAACAATTATGACCGATAAAGTTGTNGCNGATAATGTGTATCTAAAACCATTGGAGGTAANTTCACTTATAGAGATTTTAGAGGAAATACAAATAGATGCTGTTTTACCTACTATGGGAGGNCAAACAGCATTGAATCTTTGTATTGANGCAGATGAAAAGGGAGTTTGGNAAAAATACGGAGTNGAAATTATTGGTGTAGATATTGACGCGATTCATATNACNGAAGANAGAGAGNGGTTCAGAAAATTAATGGGAGAAATTGATATTCCTGTTGCTCCTGCTAGNATTGCTACTTCTTTTTTAGAAGGTAAAGAAATTGCTCAAGANTTAGGATTTCCTTTAGTGATTCGTCCTTCATTTACTTTAGGAGGNTCNGGAGCTTCTTTTGTACATAANAAAGAAGATTTTGAAGATTTATTATCAAAAGGNTTNCACGCTTCACCAATTCATGAAGTTTTAATTGATAAAGCAGTTTTAGGTTGGAAGGAATANGAATTAGAACTTTTAAGAGATGATAATGATAATGTTATTATTATCTGNTCTATTGAGAATTTTGATCCAATGGGAATNCATACAGGNGATTCTATAACTGTAGCTCCTTCNATGACACTTTCAGATACCTGCTATCAGAGAATGAGGGATATGGCTATTAAGATGATGCGTTCTATAGGAGATTTTGCTGGAGGATGTAATGTTCAGTTTGCTGTAAGTCCGGACGAAAANGAAGATATTATAGCAATTGAGATTAACCCTAGAGTATCTCGTTCATCCGCTTTAGCATCAAAAGCTACAGGATANCCAATAGCTAAGATTGCAAGTAAATTAGCTATTGGATATACTCTTGATGAGNTAAATAACCAAATCACAAAAACAACTTCTGCTTGTTTTGAGCCTACTTTAGATTATGTTGTTGTTAAATTCCCNAGGTGGAATTTTGATAAATTTAAAGGATCGGATACCACTTTAGGACTTCAAATGAAATCTGTTGGAGAGGTAATGTCTATNGGTAGNTCTTTTCAAGAAGCANTACAAAAAGCATGTCAATCTNTNGAAATCAGAAGAAATGGATTAGGNGCAGATGGGAAAGGGGTTACNGATCAGGATGTAATCTTNGANAAACTTAAAAATGCTAGTNGNGANAGGGTTTTTCGAATTTATGATGCNATGAGGATTGGTATTCCAACNAAAAANATTCATNAAATAACAAAGATTGATTANTGGTTCTTGCACCAAATNGAAGAAATTGTAGTNTTTGAGAAAGAGATTGAAAAATATACTGTTGATACACTACCNAAAGATTTATTNTTAGAGGCAAAAATGAAAGGNTTTGCAGATAGGCAANTTGCNCATCTAGTNAATTGTTTNGAGAGTGAGATNTATAATAAGAGAAATGATTTAGGAATAAAAAGAGTATATAAGTTNGTAGATACATGTGCTGCGGAATTTGTGGCTAAAACACCATATTATTATTCAACATTCGAGATGNCTCAAGAGTCTCCTCAAGGAGAGGTGTTTACAGANAATGAAAGNAGNTCTTCAGANAAAAAGAAGATTATCGTTTTAGGATCTGGNCCTAANAGAATTGGACAAGGTATTGAGTTTGATTATTCGTGTGTTCATGGNGTNTTAGCGTCAAAAGAATGTGGTTATGAAACTATNATGATAAATTGTAANCCAGAGACGGTTTCAACAGATTTTGANACTGCAGACAAGCTGTATTTNGAGCCGGTTTTCTGGGAACATATCTATGACATTATTCAACACGAAAANCCAGAAGGAGTAATTGTNCAGCTTGGAGGTCAGACNGCTCTNAAATTAGCGGAAAAATTAGAAAGATANGGAATTAAAATTATGGGAACTTCTTACAAAGCNTTAGATGTTGCTGAAGATAGAGGTAGTTTCTCNGAGTTATTGAAGAAACANNATATTCCATATCCGAAATTTGCTGTTGCGGAAACTGCTGAAGAAGCAATTGCAATTTCTAAAGANTTAANTTTCCCAATTTTAGTTCGACCNTCTTATGTTTTAGGNGGACAGGGAATGAAAATTGTTATAAATGAAGAAGAATTAGAACATCATATTGTAAATCTTCTTAAAGATATGCCTGGAAATAAAGTTTTACTAGATCATTATCTAGACAAAGCAATAGAAGCGGAGGCAGATGCAATATGTGATGGAGAAAACGTTTATATTATTGGAATTATGGAACATATTGAGCCTTGTGGTATTCATTCAGGAGACTCTTATGCAGTACTTCCTACCTTTGATTTATCAGATAATATTCGTCAACAAATGATTGATATAACAAATAAAATTGCAGTTGCTCTACATACCGTAGGATTGATTAATATTCAGTTCGCTATTAAAGATGAGGTGGTGTATGTTATTGAAGCGAACCCAAGAGCTTCTAGAACTGTTCCATTTATTGCTAAGGCATATGACGAGCCTTATGTGAATTATGCAGCAAAAGTAATGTTAGGAGATAAAAAAGTTACTGATTTTGACTTTAACCCGAAAAAACAAGGGTATGCAATTAAAGTTCCTGTATTTTCTTTTAACAAATTCCCTAATGTAAATAAAGAGTTAGGTCCTGAAATGAAATCTACTGGAGAATCAATTTATTTTATTGATGACTTAGATGATGATTATTTTACTAAGGTTTATTCTGAAAGAAACTTATATTTAAGTCGATAATATGATAGTAGGATTAATTAGATTTTTATTTTGGTTTTTCCTGATATCCTATATTCTGAAGTTGTTAGGTAGATTTCTTTTTCCCGTTTTGGTAAAGCGATATGTTATGAAAAAACAATCACAATTCAATGAGAGGTTTCATCAACAGCAAAATCCCGCAGAAAAGGAAGGGAATGTTTCTATCAAAACTAAACCAAATAAATCAAAAACCGACACGAGTGACATGGGAGAATATGTTGATTTTGAGGAGGTTGACGAATAATTAAAATAGTTTATTATGAAAAAATTTATCCCACATGGTATTGCAATAGGAATATTTATTGCAATATCTGCTATTTATTTCTCTCCTATTTTTGAAGGAAAAATTTTATCTGCTCATGATGTTGATACCTGGAAAGGGATGAGTAAAGAAGTTAGAGACTATAGGGCTGATACCGGTGAAGAAGCTTTATGGACTAAAAGAATGTTCTCTGGAATGCCTGCGTATCAAATCTCCGCTAGGTCTAATGGAAATCTAATTAAGTATGTAGATAAAATATTGAAGTTAGGTTTGCCACGGCCAATGGATAAGTTGTTTCTGTATTTGATAGGGTTTTACATTTTGTTATGTTCCTTAAAAATTGATTATCGACTAGCTATAGTAGGATCTATTGCTTTTGCTTTTTCTTCGTATTTTATAATTATAATCCAAGCAGGACATATGACCAAAGCACATGCGATTGCATATCTTCCTCTTGTTGTTGCATCAGTATTATATACCTTTAGAGAAAAGAATTGGCTATTAGGAGCGGTTTTTACGTCCTTGTTTGTTGCTCTTCAATTATTTTCTAATCATTATCAGATTACTTATTATACTATAATAATCTTATTTTTTATTGGTATTATTCAGTTTATAAAAGAATTTCAAGATAAAACTCTTCCAAATTTTTTTAAAAAAGTTGGAATCTTATTTGTTGCAGCACTTTTAGGTGGAGCTACCAATTGCACAACTTTAGCAACCACTATGGAGTACGCATCTGAAACTCAAAGAGGAAAATCAGAACTTGTTCAAGAAGATGGAAAAGAAAAAAATGATGGTTTAGGTTTGGAATATGCTACTATGTGGAGTTATGGAAAAGCAGAAACCATGACTTTCTTAATTCCAAATTTTATGGGAGGGTCTACCGGTAAAAGTGTTTTAAATGATTCAGAAGGAAATCTAAATAGAGATTCGGAAACTTATAAATATTTGAGGACTGTAAGAAACCAGAAGAAACAGCAAAAATTACAACAACAAACCATGACTTATTGGGGAGATCAACCAGGAACATCTCCAACTTATGTTGGATCTATTGTGATGTTGTTGTTTGTCTTAGGGGTAGTGTATGTAAATTCTTCTTTCAGAATTTGGATTTTACTTACTACAATTCTTTCTATAATGCTAGGATGGGGTAGTAATTTTATGGGACTCACGGAATTCTTTTTTAATTACGTTCCAGCCTATAATAAATTTAGGGCGGTTACTATGGTTATGATTATTGCAGAATTTGGAATTGCTTTACTTGCAATTTTAGCATTAAATAAATTCCTAAATAAGGATGAAAATAAGGAGAAAGAACAAAAATTAAAATTAGCTTTTTATATTACTGGAGGAATTACTTTGTTGTTTGCTATTGTTCCATCTATTTTTCTGGATTTTCTTTCTACAAATGATTATTTGAATGATAATATGGATTTTACAAGTAGATTAGCTTCAGATAGAGAGTCTATTTTAAAATCAGATGCTTGGCGATCATTTATCTATATTTTACTTGCGTCATCTATTTTATGGATGTTTATTAAGGGAGCAATCAAAAAACAATATGTAGTAATTATCTTGGGGGTTTTACTTTTATCGGATTTATGGTCGGTAGATAAAAGATATTTAAACGAAACACATTTTGTAAAAGATAATAATGTAACATTCCGACCAACTTCTGCAGATAAGAAAATCTTAAATAAAAATAGAAATCAATCTAGAGTATTTAATTATAATAATCCATTTAACGAGAGCAGAACTTCATATTTTCATAATTCAATAGGAGGGTATCATGCTGCAAAACTCTTAAGATATCAAGAGTTGATAGATAATCATTTAACACAAAATAATACTTCAGTACTTTCAATGCTTAATTGTGGTTGGATTATTACTTCAAAGGGAGAGGCGGTAGAGTCAAAATTAATGGGTATAAATCCTTTAGGACATGCTTGGTTTGTTACAGACGTAAAGATAGTTGACAATGCAAATGAGGAACTAAACGCTTTAAATGCTTTTAATCCATCAACTACTGTAATTGTAGATAAAAGATTTGCTGATACCCTACCTTCTTTTACAAAAGATGAATATTCTACTATAAAACTAGATATGGTATCTTATAAGCCTAATCATCTTACTTATAATCTGACAAATATTAACTCTGACCAATTAGCTGTGTTTTCTGAGATTTATTATGACAAAGGTTGGAATGCGTATATAGATGGAAAAGAAGTTCCTTATTTCCGTTCAAATTATGTTTTAAGGTCTATGATGATCCCTAAGGGTACAAAAAAAGTAGAATTTAAGTTTAATCCATCTTCTTATTCCATAGGAGAGAGTATTGCTTATACAAGTTCTATTTTACTTTTATTGCTTTTAGGATTTGTATCTTATAAAGAGTTAAAATAAATGATGAAAAAAGTTTTAATCATCACTTATTATTGGCCTCCTGCTGGAGGTTCGGGTGTTCAGAGGTGGTTAAAATTTTCGAAATACTTACCAGAAAATGGTTGGAAACCAATTATTTATACTCCTGATTCCCCTTCTTTTGATGTAAAGGATGTGGATTTATTATCTGATATTCATCCTGAAGTTGAGATTTGTAAGTCCTCAATTTGGGAGCCTTATTCTTTAAAAGAAAAGATTTTTGGTAAGTCAGAAAGTTCGAATGCGGGTATTATTCATGACAAATCTTCTGCGAGAAATCAAATTTTGAATTGGATACGAGGAAATATTTTTATTCCTGATCCGAAAGTGTATTGGGTAAAACCATCAATAAAATTTTTAAGTAAAAAAATACAAGAAGATGAGATAACACATATTGTGTCTACAGGTCCACCACATTCCATGCATCTTATTGCTTTAGGGTTAAAAAAGAGGTTGCCAAATCTTAAATGGATTGCAGATTTTAGAGACCCTTGGTCGGAATTAGATTTGTTAGAAGATTTTAAATTATCTCAAAAATCAAGAAATAAATATCAGGAATTAGAGAGACAAGTACTTAAAAGTGCGGATATAACACTAACCGTAAGTGAAACTTGGCTTAAGTCTTTTAAACGACTAGGTTCTAGTAATGTAGAGTTAATTACAAATGGATTTGATGAAGAGGATTTTGAGGTGATAGATAAAAAGAATAATAAGTTTATTATTGGTCATTTTGGACTTTTAAATCATTTAAGAAATCCAAAAAATCTATGGAAAGCTTTAAATGATATTTGTGAAGAGGATTCTGAATTTAAAGATAAATTAGAAATAAGACTTTCAGGGAATATTGATACGGAAGTTCTACAATCAATAACTCAGAATTTTCACCTAAAAAATAAGGTTGTACATCTAGGTTATTTGTCTCATAAGGAAGTTCTTTATCAGTATTATCAGTCATCAGTTTTGCTTCTATTATTGTTTAACTCAAAGAGTGGGCAAGGAAATTACCCAGGTAAAATTTTCGAATATTTTGCTGCAAAACGATCAATATTATCTTTTGGTCCTGATGAAAGTGATATTAAAAATTTGCTAGAAAAAACTAAATCTGGATTATACATTTCTTATAATAAATTAAATATAAAAAACATTGTATATCAGTTATATACAGATAATATAAAAATTATTAATTCAGATGAATTATCTCAATTTAAAAGAAGTGTTTTGACTAAGAAGCTTGCCGATTTGTTAAATAAAATTTAATGGGAATAGTAAAAAAACAGAGTTTAAAAAATTCAATCTATTTTTACGTAGGTTTAATGTTTGGTGCTTTATCTACTGTTATCTTGTATCCTAATGCTTTTAATTCTCATCCAGAACATTTAGGTTTGTTACAAATAATAATCGCCTATGCTATTGTAGTATCAACTTTTTCTAGTTTAGGTACTCCAAAAACTTTAATTAGATTTTTTCCTAAAGTAGAAAATAAAAATCAGTTGATTTCATTATCATTTATGATTCCAATAATTGGTTTTTTATTAGTTTTATTACTCTATTTCTTATTTAAAGATGATTTGTTAAATTTTCTTAATGCTGATGAACTACTTAGAAATAACTTTCATTTAATTTTCTTTTTAGTTACATTTTTATCTTTTTTTGAGGTTTTATCCTCTCTGTCGAGATCATTATTAAAAGCTACAATTCCAATATTTTTACGGGAAGTGTTTTTGAAGGGGTTTAATATTCTACTTCTAATTTTACATTGGTTTGACTATATTGATTTTACTACCTTTCTGTATTCTCATATATCCTTGTATTTATTTATGATTCTGATACTGTTTTTCTCAATTTTTAAGAAATATAAATTTAAATTTACTTTCATATTATCTGATATTGATGGGAAACAAATCATTTCGTACGGATTATTTGTTCTTGCTGGAGGAGCTTCTGCTATATTGGTTAGTAAGGTAGATATGATGATGATTGGAAAATTAATGAACCTAGAAAGTGTTGCATATTATACAATAGCATTTTTTATCGGAAATGTTATTTTGGTTCCTTCAAGAGCTATTGGCTCTATAACAGCTCCTTTAATAGCGAAAGCTTGGCAAGAAGAAAATGTTTCTGAAATAAAAGATATTTATGAAAAATCATCTTTAAATCAGTTGTTATTAGGTGGTTTTATATTTCTTCTTATTTGGTTAAATATTGATGAAGGATTTGCCTTACTTCCTGAAAAATTTCAAGGAGGTAAGTATGTGGTCTTATATATTGGTTTGTCAAAACTTTTTAGTGTTGCTACAGGTGTAAACGGACAAATAATTATCAATTCTCAACATTACAGATTTGATTTATATTCAAACTTCATCCTTTTGATAATTACAATTTTTACAAATTATATCTTTATTCCTGAAAGTAGTCCTTTATCAGTATATGGTATTGTTGGTATTAATGGAGCTGCATTTGCAACTGCATTATCTGTTATTATATTTAATTCCTTTAAAATGTTTTATGTTTATTTTAAAGTAGGAATTCAACCTTTTTCATTCAGAACAATAAAAGCTATTCTGCTTATTATTTTTGTGTATTTTTCTTTAATAGTTTTAAATTTAACTTTTTCAGATATTCCAAATATGATTGTTAAATCATTATTAATTTCAATTATTTATTTCTCTATAATGTTTATTCTTAGAATTTCAGAAGATCTAAATTCCATAATTAAAGACCTATTAATTAAACTTATACGTTGACGACAAATTATTATTGATGAGTTTTTTTGGTTAATGAATTTATTGTTGTAACAAAAGAGCTTAAAACATTTTCCTTGGAGAAGAATATATAGTCTTCTGCCTTTATACCTTTATTTTCATTTATTTCATCTATTAAGATATTAACTAAATCCTCTTTGTTCTTATATTGTTTAATATATTTTTTCTCATTATTGCTCAATGGGTATTCGTATGGTACAATTCCCTTTTTTCTATATTTTGTAATATCAGACACATTTCCAGAAGCTTTCGTTTTACCATATTCCTCTTTATATATTGTATACCTTGTCTGTATATTTATAGGAGCAATTATACAATCTGTTTTTGACATTATGTGATCAAATCTTGATTGAGAAATTCTGTTGTTAAAATAAATGATATTAAGGTTTATATTATTAAGGGTTAAAAACTTCTCAATAATCATTTTACCATATTTACCTTTAACTTTTCCTGCAAAAGTTATGTTAACTTTTTGATTGGTTTTTGTAATTAGAGTTTTAATAGATTCATATAAGAGGCTGTAGTTTCTTCTTTTTTTCTCAATAGTACCAATTACAGTTATGTTATATGTACTTGTATTTCTTCTTTTTATTTTCATCTCCTCATCAACAATTGATAATGGAATACTATTACAGTGTCGATAAGGTTTTAACATTTTCTTTGAAAGAATATAATCTTCAATTTCTTGTGTTGGAAAATTTAAATAATCCATTTTCTGAATACATTTTCTTCTAAATAACCAATTTAATTTTAAAAAAGCTTCTCTAAAAATATGTGAAGAGTCTTTATATATACTATAATAAGAAAAAATAAATTTTATATTTTTAATAGGAGATAAATAGCTATTCGCATTATGAATTCTTAAAATAGTAATAGGTTTAAGATTAAGTTTTGAAAAAACGAAAAAATTAGAAGCCAAAGTATTAAAGAGAATAACTTGATTTTCGTTAAGAGGAGATTCAGACCTCTTAATAAATTTACGTATACTTTCTCCTTTCTTTGGTATATACCAAGTAAGGTTATTGTATTTTTTATCTTTATTAACTTCTTGGTAAATAGATTTTTTTGTGTAAATTTCTACTTTTATAGATGATTCAGATAATAATTTACATAAAGTGTCTAAACATTCTTCATGATAATCAAGTTCTATTATTGCTAATTTATCAATCATAATTAAATATATTTAAATCAATATTATTTATTTTGTTATTGATAAAGTTTTGTTCGTCAATTGAAAAAATTTCTGAAAATTTATTGTTATTATTCTGTATTTCTTTATAATTACCTTCTTTCCAATGTTCGTTTTTTTCAATAATATCAGAAACATTATCTTGAAAATTTATCATATCTGGGTGATATTCAATATTAAGTTGTTTTATAAGATTTTCTATTGTTTTTTTAGGATTAGAGACAATATCTTCAAACCTAACAAAAAAATGATTTTCTTTATTTTTATTAGCAAGACTAATATTTATTTCCTTTTTATAACGATTTATACAACTTTCTATACTTTTTTGTTTAAATGTATCTGGGTATTTGATACTAGCATCAAATAATGAAGCTATATTATCTTGACCATTTCTAAGTATATGAATAAAAAAGGTTTCTTGATAAACACTCTTAATTAAGTCAGTATGGTAAAGGTGTAGTGGGGTTTTTTCAACCCAAATCATTTTCTTGTTTTTAATTGTAATGGAATCAAGAATTTTGACCATTTTCCTTACCCATTTCTTTTTTGAAAATGTAAATAAAGGAACATACTTATTATTCTTATTAAGTTTATTCCTTGATAAGTAATCTTCTACTACTTTATTTCCTTTTATAGAAATAAAACTAAAAAATCGAAATATTTTTTGTTTTGGAAGAAAACTAAAAAAGTGTGTTTCAGGGAAAGATTGTATTTTTGGATGAGAAGCTAATATACTTTGAAGTAGTGTACTTCCTGATCTTGCTATTCCAATAATAAAAATTCTTTTCATATGTTTAAGGTATAATCAAATTGTATTATCTCAGATTCAAAGTCTTTTTCAATTTTTCTAATACCACTTCTAAAGAATATATTTTTTCTTGTTTTTCTCCATTTATTAAAGTACTTTTGGTTAATATCTTTTTGTACAATAATATCTTCTAGTTTCACATTAGTTTTTAGAAATAAAGAAATTTTATTTAATTCCGTTTCAGGAGAACTTATTAAATTTTCATATTGAATTGTTAATACTCTATTTAGATGTCCCTGATCTTTTATAAATCGTTTATGACAGGTAATCCAATGTTCTATCAGATTATATCTACTTGTTTTTGACCATTTTTGTGTAGCTAGAGAAGTTGCAATCGGATGCCTGATAATTACTATAAAATAACTATTTGGAAAAAGAGCTTGTAGAAATCTTGTTTTTAATAAGTTAGGTGGAGATTTTTCAACAAGAAATTCTTTATTTAAATCCCAATATTTACTCCATTCATTAAAAAGTTTTTCAGAATTTTCTTTTGTGATTAATTCACTAGTTTCATCTAAAGAACTTTCCTTATGAAATCCAAATTTACCGGGTCCTCCAAATTTTAATGCAATTGGATATATTGTTTGAATATGCTGTCCCTCATCCTCTACTACATTCGTGTTTTCATGGCCTGAGATACTTTGTTGTTGCTTTAATATTTTATATAGTAGTGAAGTTCCACTCCTATGTAAACCACATAGGAAAATTATCTTACGATTATTCATACTTACTTACTTACTTTAGTTTTTTACTATAGAATTTAATTAAAAACCATTTATATAATCTATACATTTTTATTTTCTTCAAAAATAAGATTGTTTTTTCTTTTATTGTTGGATTAAAAGGAAAATTTAATAAATCGCTCCACATATAATCAATTAACCTTTTATATAATATTGGTGATTTAGTGTCTCTATATTTTGGGTCTACAGACAACATAATTTCTAAAACTTTTCTACAGTTGAATATTGAAAAAATTGGTTGATAATGATGAGCGTATTGTATATTCTGACCTGCATAGTTTGTTATGTCTTGTTCCCAATGTAAAAAATCTAATAATTCATAATCTAAATTTTTTATCAAAGTATTATTTTTATGATACCAAGTTTGAAAATAAGATTCAAGGTAATTATTGTCAGGAAAATGCAACGACCTAACAATATCCTTTCCAGAACTTACATTAATTCTTTCTAAATAATTTTTTGCTACTTCACTAATTACTCCTACTAATAAAATATCCTTTTTATTTTTATTCTTTTTATTCTTTTTTGTGTTCTTAAAATAGGGATATTGGTATTGTATAAATGACTTTAACCTTGGTAAATCATATGTGTTCTCAATATTGTTCCTTTCAACAGATGTCATAAATGGGTTTAAGTTTTTTAATACATAATTTAACTTTAATTTTTTGGATATTAATTTAGGGATTTTATAATCAATATGATTAGATTTATTTGTAGGAAATTTAATTGTATAATATGTAATCTTATCTTTTATTTTTTTAGTTGTAGAAATCAATAATCTGCTATCATACCCAGCTGTCATTGATACAAAAAGATTATAGTGTTTTTCTAAGTTTCTAATAATATGCTGGAAAATAGGAACAAGTTCTTTAATTGCTTCATCAACTGTTAAGGTTTCTCTTTTGTGTTTAGGAAACATCCTGATAGATTTCATACTATTTAAATCAAGACAATGATTTGATACTACTTGAAATATTTCATGATACCTAGTTTCGTTGCCAATTTTATTTCTATTTTGTTGGAAATAATTAGAGTTATAGAAGATAGATTTATCACCTTCCGTTGCAGTTTCAAAATTTGAAAATAGAGTTAATATTTTCGGGTCTG
Organism: Flavobacteriales bacterium; assembly: GCA_002697625.1. GTDB lineage: Bacteria > Bacteroidota > Bacteroidia > Flavobacteriales > BACL11. Next base: position 22,550 of record NZWX01000050.1, on the reverse strand, counting down.
ATCCTATTAACTTAGTTTCACCTTGATTTCCGTAGTAGATTTTAAAACTAGCACATGCATTATTATATATTTTAATACAATCAGTTTTACTAATTAAGATAAAATGTCCGCACCAATTAGAAGTTTCTTCAAATATCTGTTCATGGATTAAGCCTTGTAAGTTATTAAGAACATTACTTTCGTTCATTTCTTTATAAATATGAATCAGATTACCTAAAAGAATATAATGACCATTTTCCTCCTGCACCTCATTAAATGTTATATTTTCATCAAAATATAAATTATATTCTCCTATTTCTATATGATTCCACCCTTCTTTTTCAGGTAGTTTTTTATTAACTAAAATATATTGATTCTTCAACTTCATTTATTTCTTTTTCTCCCACTCCCATGCAGAAATCATAGCTTGTTCTATTGTTTCTTTTGCTTCCCAATTTAGTTTCACTTTTGCTAAGTTAGAATTTGCATAAATTTGTTCGATATCACCAATTCTTCTCGGACCGATAGAATAATTTACTTTTATATTATTACTTTTCTCGAATATCCTAATTGCTTGTAAAACACTTACTCCAATTCCTGTACCGATATTAAAAGCATGTTTCCCAGCATTTTTAATAAGAAAATCCATTGATTTAACATGTGATTTTGCTAAATCTAGTACATGTATATAATCACGTATACAAGTACCATCAGAGGTATTGTAGTCATTCCCAAATACTGTTACTTTCTCTCTATTTCCGATCGCTGTTTCAGTAATTATCGGAATTAAATTACTTGCTTTATCATCAGAGTAATCTCCAATTAAAGAAGAAGAATGAGAACCAATAGGATTAAAGTATCTTAAGGAAACACTGCTAAAATTATTTTCTATAAGTATTTTCTCGCAAATTTGTTTTGTTTCTGCATAAGGAGATTCTGCTTTTTTGAAGGATGCATTTTCAGTAACAGGTAAAATATCTGGTATACCATAAACAGTACATGAAGAAGAAAATATAATGTTATTAACTTTATATTTTTTCATTGAATTTAAAATAACCTCTAATGAGCCTATGTTGTTGTCATAATATTTCTTTGGATTTTGTACTGATTCCTCAACTGATTTATACGCAGCAAAATGAATAATTCCTTCAATATTATCTTCTAATTCAAAAATATTATCAATTGCTTTTTGATTTGTACAATCAACATTATGCCACTTTATATCTTTTCCAATAATCTCTGAAATACCTTTTATATTTTTTTCCGAAGAATTACAAAGATTATCAATAATAATAGGAGTGAATCCAGATTTATGAAGTTCTACAATTGTATGTGAACCTATATATCCAGCGCCTCCTGGTACTATAACCTTTCTTTCATTCATTAAAATGATTTTCCTATACCTAGTATCCATCTCATCTGATGGAACTCTTCTTCATAAGGAGGTCTGTTTAATAAAAGAGGTAAATCCAATCTGATTATTAAAGGACTAATTGTTTCTAAAGGCCCCCAATTTTTATGTGTATACGTAAATCCTATTCCAGCATCTGCTCTTACATCAGAAAATGAATTCATATAATTTTTTCTATTTACATCTTCAATATTTATAACTCCCGCATCTGCAAATAAGTAAGAACCTAATCCTCTTTTTCTAACAGAGTATGGTAGAAAAGAAGTAAAATCTATTTCAGCTGACAATGAAGCTCCAGATGTACCGTAATTTGTGTTTCTGATTAAATTTCCATTCTTATCATATTCAGGAGCTAAATATCCAGAATACCCTCTTAGGTTTAATCCTCCTCCCATGTGGTAATTCCCTATTTTATGAGAAAAAACGAATTCATCTGAACTTAACAATCCATTTGTTCGGGTAAATTTATTGTTTGCCATTTCTTCAGGGTTTGCACCTGCTAATCCAAGTAAACTTTCGTTTGCCCAGTTAGATCCTCTTCCTAATTGAAGATAAGTTCTGGTATTGATTTTTAACTTCCCCACTTTGTTATTGTTTATTGAAGTTAATGATATACTACTATAATCATAGTCAGAACCAAACGTAGAAGTTTTTAAATCTAGTTTCAAATTTCCTTTCCCGTAGATATATTTATATTTTCTTTCTAAACTTACATCAATTCTATTATTTAGTTTTGATTTAGTCCAAGCTTGTAAGATGTAATTATCAGAAGAATTTCCTGGTCTGTATAAGGATAAGACATCTATCTTAAGTTTATTATTTCCCTTCTTTCCTTCTTTTACAATAGAAATCTTATTTGTTTGTAATCCTGCATTATGACTACTATTTACATAAATTCTACTATGTTTTGAAATTTTATCTAGGTTTGTATTGTAACTAACTCTGTATGATAAATCATTAAAATCAGAATAGTTCTCTTTCTCTTGGTCTTGTCCTAATCCAGAATTCATCCATAAAGTAAAATCAAATAGGTGATGGTGTCTTAAATATCCTCCACTTATATTAAATCCTAATTTTGCCCCGTCAGTTGAGTTCCACCATAAATTTGGCTGGTACTTAATCTCATAATTTTTCCAGTCTGGATACTTCCAAAGGTTGTCGTTAAAACTAAATGTAACATTTCCATTTGAACTGTTATTTGGCATATATGAATCTGCTAATCTGTCTGTAGGGTCTATTTTAACTTCTTTGATCCCTGTTGGAACATCTAATTCTACAACATAAGTAGGTTGTAATAAATCCCATGCATGCCATTTTTTAAGTACTATAGCATCAGTTTTCTTTATAAACCAGTGATTTGGAATGTGATAGTTGTAACTTTTTCCATCATTAGCTGTAACTGTAAAATCAATAGGCATTTGCATTCTACCATATCTAGTAAAGGTAACTTTCTTTCCTTTATGATTTACTCCATAATCAATTCTTTTATCAGTATCTAACCATTGGTCAAAAAACCAATTTAAATCTACTTTAGTATACTGAATAATTGAATTTCTAAAGTCCTCATTATAAGGATGCGCTATCTTCCAGGTTTCAAAATAATGTTTCATTGCATCTAAGAAGAGTTCGTCCCCTAAAACATATTGTAAATTATATAACATAGCGGCTGTTTTATAATATACATGTCTATATCCTCCTCCATGTCTTAATGCACCATTAAAACAATCAGAATGAGTAGAAATAACAGGATCGTCATTTTTAGTAGCATCCTTTATGTAAGCATAATAAACTCTACTATCTATAGCTTTTACTGGTTTGTTAAATTTTTGCTTGTACTTTGAATGAGGAATGTTCCTTACTAGATAATCTCCATCAATTTTAATTAAAGCCCAAGCAGTTAAGAATTGTGTAAAACCTTCATCTAAAAGAGCTCTATATGTTTCGTTGTTTCCCACTTGTCCGAAAAACCAATTGTGACCAATTTCGTGAGCTAATAATCCTCTATAGCCAGGGTCTGACCCTCCATCTAAAGTCATCATAGGGTATTCCATCCCATCTCTAGCGTCTGCAACAATCATTTTATGGTAGGTATACCTTCCGAAATCTTCAGAGAAAATTTCGATACATTTTGCAGAATATTCTGCTGCATTTTGCCATCTACTACAATGTGGTTCTTGTACTAAAGAATAACTTACTTTGTCTTCCCACCATTTTTCACCAATCCTGTAGGTTGGGTCTGCTGTAAATCCAAAGTCATGAACATTCTCAGCATGAAATTTAAAAGTTTTTGTTTCTCCTTCTATGTATTCAGTTATAACTGAAGGTGGACTGTTCCACGGTTTATCTTTAAAGTTGGTTACATCTAACTTTTCTCTTAATTCTTTTGGATAAACCTCATCTCTATTTAACATGAAACCTGTACCATCAACGACATAGTTTGACGCAAAAGTTAATTCTACATCAAACGCTCCAAAATCACCATAAAATTCTTTGCCTAGATGTTGATCTTTAGTCCAACCAAACTTTGCATCATATACACAGATTCTTGGGTACCAATGCACTCCATCATAGTGTTTAAATCCCCAAGAATCAAAAACTTTCATTCGTCTTCTTACTCCTCCATCATCAAAATACGTTCTAAAATTCATTGTAAAAGTGATATTCCCTCCAGATTTTAGAGTTTCTGGAAGATATACTTTTAAGATTGTATTATCCAATTCTGTTTTTACTTCTTTTCCATCTACTTGTAAATTTTCTACTACTGTACCAAGCCCCTGTGATTCGTAAATTCCGTAATGAGGATTCTTCCCATTTTGTCTTTGTAGATCATCATAATACGACCCAGGTTGAAATGCATTTTGGTATAAATGAAAATATACTACATCTAAATCATCTGGAGAATTATTCCAGTAAGTTAAACTCTCAGTTGCAGTTAGAATATTTGTTTTTTCATCAATGGACGCCTTAATATTATAGTAAACATCTTGTTGCCAATATGCTGCATGTGGCATTTTATTTTTCCAATAATTAGGATTGTCTGCATTTCTGTAAGTATTTGGTGCAGATAAAGCATTATAAGTATTCTGAGCATTTAGTCCGAATATAGATAAAATTAAACTGAAAGTAAGCAGTCTTTTCATAATCAATATTTTAGGGTTGCGAATTTACAAATCAGAATTTAATTCACAATGTTTTTTTGAAGCAATTATACTAGCATTTATTTCAAATCCGGTAAGTAGGATAATGGAGTTGAAATACATCCATAATAAAATTATAATCAATGTCCCAATTGAACCGTATATCTGATTGTATTGTGCAAAGTGATTTATGTAATAGCTAAATAAAATAGAAGTAATAATAACAAATAAGGAGGTGAAAATTGTACCTGGACTAAATATTTTCCATTTCACTTTTAAGTTTGGAGCTAAATAAAAAAGTAATGAAACTCCAAAAAGTAAGAATGCAGATAATATTATCCATCTTCCAATAGTAAAAAGATGTAAATATTCAGAGGCAATAGTTCCGTTATATAATAGAGTTTCTAGAAAGGATTTACTCAAAATAATGATCATTATTGTTACAATTAAAATAAGAGAAAGCATTAAAGTAAGAATTATTGAAATCGCCTTTTGATATAAAAATGATCTAGATTCTCTTATATGATAAGAAGTATTGAACGCTTCAATTAATGCGCTAGCACCATTGGTGGAAAAATATAACGCTAGAATAAATCCGATAGAAAGCAATCCTCCTCTTGGGTTGTTTACAATATCGTCAATAGTTTTAAAGGTCATTTTATTTGTTGATTCTGGTAAAACTGTTGCTAGAAGCTCCATTAAAGTTTCTTGAAACCCTTCAATTGGGATGTAGGGAATAAGTGTGAAAATAAAAATTATTGATGGAAAGAAGGCTAAGAAAAAATTAAAAGCCAAAGAGGACGCTCTGGTGGTAATCGCTCCTTCGACCAATCCTTTCCAGAAGAAAATAGTAACATCATAAATGCTCAGTCCCTCAAAACCCCATGGTTTTATTTTTTTTGACCATTTTTTTATAATGTTTTCTTTCATCTAGAAAGCTTTTAAGCTTAAATCAAAATTATTTACAGAATGTGTGAGAGCTCCCACAGAAATATAATCGATTCCACATTTCGCATATTCTGAGATACTTTCTTCTGTTATTCCACCACTAGATTCTGTTTCACATTTCTCTCCAATTATTTTTACTGCTTTTTTAGTTGTTTCATAATCAAAGTTATCTAGTAAAATTCTTTTTACTCCTCCTTCAGATAAAATTTCATGTACTTCTTCTAGGTTTCTGGCTTCCACAATAATTTCTAGATTTTTATTATTGTCTTTTAAGTAGTGTTTGGTTTTTCTTATTGCTTCAGATATCCCCCCTGCGAAATCAATATGATTGTCTTTTATCATAATCATGTCGTACAGACCAAACCTATGATTTACACCTCCTCCTATTTTTACGGCCCACTTTTCTAGTTTTCTATTTAGGGGAGTGGTTTTTCTAGTGTCTAATAATTTACAATTTGTTCCTTTAATTAAAGAGTTGAGATAGGAGGTTTTTGTAGCAATTGCACTCATATGTTGCATACAGTTTAATACTAATCTTTCTGCAGTTAATATAGAAATTGAATTTCCTTCTACTATAAATGCAATATCTCCAAATTTTACTTTATCTCCATCTTGCAGACGTGTTGTAATTTTCAAAGAATTATCTAGCTTCTCGAATATCATCTTAGATAGTTCTACTCCCGCAATTATTCCCTCATCTTTAACAAGTAAATGAGCTTTGCTTGTTGTATCTTTAGGAATTGAAGCTAAAGAGGAGTGGTCTCCATCACCGATATCTTCTGCAAGGGAGTCTGTTATAAACTTTTCAAAATCTTTATCTGACATGAAGATACTAATTATTAATATTGCAAAAATACAAAAAATGAAGATTGTATTACTTTCGATAGGAAAGACAAAAGAAAAATATTTAATAGAGGGAATTTCTCTGTATCAAAAGAGGTTGAAGCACTATACTTCATTTGAAATGATAGAGATACCGAATATAAAGAAATCTTCAAATCTTTCTAAATTGGAACTTATGAAAAATGAGGGAGAGTTGATATTGAAGAATATTCAGAATTCGGATCATTTAGTACTTTTGGACGATAAAGGAAAAGATTACGACTCCATTAGCTTTTCTGAGAAATTACAAAATTGGATGCTTAGTGGAAAAAAGAGGATTGTATTTGTAGTAGGAGGCGCTTACGGATTTTCTACGGAGGTATGCCATAGAGGAAACGAAAAATTATCCTTATCAAAAATGACTTTTTCTCATCAGATGGTGCGTTTGTTTTGTATAGAGCAATTATATAGAGGATATAGTATTTTAAATAACGAACCCTATCATCACGAATAATGAAATTAGTTTTTGCTACAAACAACCCAAATAAATTATCTGAGATTAAAGTTTTAGTTCCTGAAGGAATAGAAATATTAAGTTTACATGATATAGATTGTAATGAGGAATTGCCTGAAACCACCCTTACATTAGAGGGGAATGCTTGTCAAAAAGCAATGTATGTGTTTGATAATTACGGATACAACTGTTTTGCAGATGATACGGGATTGGAGATAGATGTTCTAAAGGGGGAACCAGGAGTGTATTCTGCCAGATATGCAGGGAAGGAATGTAAAGCAGAAGATAATATTAATTTGGTTTTAAAAAAACTAGATGGTGAGGCAAACAGAATTGCAAAATTTAGGACTGTAATAGCGCTTATAATAGATGGTTCAGAGACTTTATTTGAAGGTGAGTGTAAAGGAGAAATTACATTAGGTAAAGCAGGAAAAGAAGGTTTTGGTTATGACCCAATATTTTTACCTAATGGATTTGATAAGACCTTTGCCGAAATGAAGCAAAATGAAAAAGGAGCAATAAGCCATAGAGGTAAAGCTGTTGAGAAGTTGGTTGAGTTTTTGCATCGCTGATCTATCTACTACAACAAACTTAAAAAATTAATTGAAGTTTTTGAATAGACAAAACTTATTAAAAATAATTAATATAACTTATAATAAATTTTACATTGTAAAACAGAGAAATTTTTTATAGTATGATTAGTCCAATTACTACTAAAATCAAACTTTGAAAATAAGAACCCAAGATTACAGGCAGTCTTTTGTGTGATATCATAATTATATTCTATACCATAAAAATAAGATTCATCAAAGTAATCAAGCTGATTACCAAATTCTTCATCTTTATCAAATAAATATACAGCCAGCATCCCAAGACTTAAATGAACACTATGTTTTTTATAATAGAATCCGGGTTTTAACCCAAAACCTATGTTTTGATGTAACTCAAACTTTTTATTTCCATTTTTAGCTAAAACAACCCTGTTATTTAGATAGAATACTTCTATACCTGTCTCTAAATAATCATTAATTATTAAATCATTCCCATAATAAAGTCCATAATCAGTTATGTTATTTGATGTATACTGATTATTATTATCTACTGTATTTGCAAAAGAACTAATTATACCCGTTCCTAAATAAAAATTATTCTGTCCAAATAGAATCAAAGGCATACATATTAATAGTAGTAATAGTTTTTTCATACTACAATAATACAGAAAATTTATAGGAAATTATGAAGGGAAAAGATTGGGGTCACGGTTATTATTTCGAACTGTTTTACTAAGTTTGATAATACCTCTGCCTAGCAGGATCCGACCCCTACAAATCAATTTCTTTTGGTAAAAATTGACTTACATCTCCTCCATTCTTTATAATATCACGGATTATAGAAGAGGAGAGATGAGAGATTTCAGTAGGAGTTATAAAAAAAATAGTTTCAACTTCATCATTTAAATCTGTATTGGTGTGAGCTATATTCTTTTCATATTTAAAATCATGAGAATCTCTCAGTCCTCTAAGTATATAATTAGCTCCAACTTTCTCACAGAAATCTACCGTAAGCCCTTCATAAAACTGTACTTCAAGTTTTGAATTAGATTTGTAAACCTTCTGTATCCACTGTTTTCTTTCTTCTACAGAAAAGTACTCCTTTTTTTCTGAGTTAATACCAATAGCAATTATTATTTTGTCAAATAAAGGAAGAGCTCTATCTACTATAGATTTGTGTCCTAAAGTAAAAGGGGAAAATGATCCAGGAAAGACTGCTATTTTATTCATAAGTCCAAAAATAAGTAATTAAAATGAGAAAAGACTAAAGTGTACTGCTCCGTATTTTTTGATTTCTATATTATTATCGTTAAAAGATGTAGTATTATCGTGTTCTATAATTAAGCAACCGTCTTTTTTTACCAAATTATTCTCTTTTACAAGACTTACTATTTCTGAATAATTATCATAATTATAAGGAGGGTCTGCAAAAATAAAATTAAATTGTTTTTTGCAATTTTTCAAGAAAGACAAACCATCAGATTTTATGGTAGAAATATTCATTTTTAACTCTTTAGAAGTTGAGTCAATAAATTTAATACAATTGTAATTCCTATCTACTGAAATTATTTCTTCAATTCCTCTAGAAGCAAATTCGTAGCTAATATTTCCTGTTCCTGAAAATAAGTCCAACACATTTTTTCCATCAAAGTAATATCTATTATTCAAAATATTAAATAAAGCTTCCTTAGCTCTGTCGGTTGTGGGTCTTACAGATAAATTATGTGGAGCAATTATTTTTTTTGATTTGTGTTTTCCTGAAATTATACGCACAACAATTGAGAATAGAGGGTGAAATATTTATGCTTCGATAGCATTGTTAATTCTTTAGTAAAGGATAAGGAACTACTAATCTCTCCAAATTTTATATTTCTGATATAGTCGTATAATAAAGAATAGTTTTCATCTCCTTTTGATATTTCCCCAAATAGAAATAATTCATTTTTGTGAGTATCTAGGTTTAATTGGTCAAAACAGAAAAGCGTGTAGTATAATATATCGGTGCTACTCGAAACTGTAAAATAGTTCTGAAAGATTAGTATTCCTTTCTCTAGCACAATCAGTTCAATATTGTTTTTATCTACAAATATAAAAGCAGTTTTTTCCTTTATGTTCCCGTATTGTTTTATAAGTTGACAGATAGAAACATTAGTACTGTTTTTCTCACTTATTTTAGGCTGTATCTGATTGATAACATTTTCAATATCTTTACCCACCGAATAAATTATTGTAGAATCTATTTGATGAATTACATCTGTTTTTATGGACTCTAGATTGCCTTTAACAAACTCTAGATATTTACTTTTTTCTTCTTCTTTATATAATTCGTTAGGAATTAGGGTAGAAGGAAAGTCTTTATAAGAAATTGAACTAGATGAGTATTCTTGTTTTAATCCTTCTTCAGAACTAATGATATTTACAATAGAATTATTTTCAGTTGCAGAAACAGACTTGAAATAAAAATATTTCAAGTTATTAGTATTAAGTAAACTGTAGCTTATTCTTTCAGAAGATAATTCTATTGAAAGGTGATTTTCTTCAGGTGAAAAGGAACTTATATTATTCCCCCCAATTTCCATTTGTTATTGTTTTCTCTAACGAACCAACTTGGATATTTTCTCTTTCACCATTTTTTCTCAGAATTTCATTTTCATCATCCATTCCAAAAAATATATTATCATAACTAGTAGAAATCCTGAAATAATATTTATCAATTTCACCTTGCGCTTGCTCCATCAGGTTCGGGTGGTATTCCTTTGTAGCAAAGTCGTACCTCATTGTAGTATGTGGAATGTAAGTTATACTATCTAGATTTAAAGGTACATCCATTCTGTTTTTCATATAAATATTATCAAAAATTACTTCTTGAACAGGATGAATAACTGTTGTAATTAAACCTCTTGCATAACCTTCTTCAGTTGTTAAATCTCTAAAATTTCCTCCAGATTCAGTATATTTCTTTTTAATTTTTGTAAGCATTTCTTCATCTATTGTTTGTTCTACTAAATAATCTGCCTGCAGTCTGGCTTGTTTCCAAATATGCGGATGTGTAGGAATAGTATAAGTTCCTTTTTTTAATGTTGTTGTAATCTTTATTTCCTCATTTATTGTGTAATCTGATAAGGAGTCAAAACTACTATTATCAGAACCATTAAAGATATTGTACTGATTTTGCATTACACTAACATCTAAAATCGCTTGATAATTCTTTTCAATAATTTTTATTAGTTTTTCTCTAGCATTTATCTCATTCTCAAATTTCGATATGTTATTTTTACAACTACTTACGAGTTCTTTATTTACTTTTTCTGTGGAGTCCTGAGATGATATAATGGAAAATATTATTCCTTTTCTACCTTTTAATACTTTCCCTTTTTCCGCTTTCTTACTTGCTTTCTCTCTTACTTTTAATATTAAATCCGATCCTATTGTTTCAGTATATGTATTTCTTTGATGAATCGCAGATCTAATCATACCTTCTGCATTATCTTGTTTGTCCTGTGATTCCGAGATGCTTGATTTTAATAAAGAAATCTCTTTTTTATTCTTCTTGATAACATCCTTTAGATTTTCTATGGAGATATTTGTATTTGTATCTAAATCAAATATAGAGGAAAAATTACTGTTGATATTAGAGTGTACATTATTTGCATCTATTTTATTGATAACACTTTCTTCAAAGTTACTAAATTCAGATTTGAAATTGGAATATGATTTTTGTTGAGAGTAAACTCTAGATATGTTACTTAGACTTTCCGTGTTAATACTGTAGCTGTCATTTCTAGTGTTTTTATATTTTTCTGTAAAGGCTAACTCATGAGCTATGTAATAATCTACCGCTATATATCCTTTATCAATTTTTTGTTGTTCAGTTAATATTTTCCAATCTCCACCTTTTTCTTTGTATATTCTTTGAGCTTCTTTTTTAGGATTAATCAAATTCCTTACCATTCTGTTTTGAATTCTGTTCCATTTGTCCATATCCTCAGCAATAGAGTCTGCGTCAGCTTTTTCCGAATTTACAAATTCAATATCAGTATTAAATAAAAAGTGAATTAAACTATCAGGATATTCTGTATAAGTTCCATTTTGTCTTTTATATTCTAATTGAACTTCTCTTAAATCTTTTAATCTTTGGATATTTTCAGACTTTCTCTCATCCATTACTTTTCTTACGTGTATTTCGTTTGTAATATTCCCGTAAAGTCCGAAATAAGCAAGAAAGATAATTATAACCCAAAGAGTGATTTTAATAATAGTAGATTTCATTTACTCATTTTTTGTTTTGGCAAATCTACAATTTTTCATAAAAATATTAGAATTTGTTCTTTACTTTGTAAAAAATAATATTTATGAGAAAGATAATATCAAAATTTATATTCTGGATTATGGGGTGGAAAGTAGTAGGACACTTAAAATACCCTGATAAATGTTTGGTAATAGCTGCTCCTCATACATCCAATTGGGATTTTCTAATAGGAAGATGCTATGCATATATAATTGGTATTGTCCCAAAGTATCTTATAAAAAGTGAATTATTTTTACCAGTTATAGGAACTCTTTTTAGATGGAATGGTGGCATTCCGATATATCGACATTCTAAAAATAATATTGTAGAACAGATTTCCGATATTTATAATTCTTCAGAGAAATTTATTTTAGGGATATCTCCTGAAGGAACTAGAAATAGAGTTGAAAAATGGAAAACCGGATTTTATTATATTGCAGTAAAATCAAACATTCCAATTCTACTTTTAAAGATGAATTATAAGAAAAAGGAAATAGGCGTATTTTTAGAGTTTAAACCTACAGGAGATATAGAGAAGGATATGAGATTTATTGAAACCCAATATGTAGATGCTGTTGGTAAAATACCTGAGTTTTATAATCCTAAAATTTTCTAAATTATTGTACTTTTGTTTTTAATATGCCATCAAATAACATAAAAAATATTAGAGAGGATTTTGATAAATCAAAGATTAATTTTGCAGCATCTCCAGATAACCCTTTAAAATTATTCGATTCTTGGTTAAATTTAGCTTTAGATATAGATAAAAACAATGCAATATGCTTTGTGTTGTCTACTGTTTCACCAGATTCTATTCCAAATTCAAGAGTAGTTTTGCTAAGAGGTTTAGATACGAATGGATTTACTTTTTATACAAATTTTAATAGTTCAAAAGCAAAAGATATAGAGTTAAATAATTTAGTTTCTGCAAACTTCTTTTGGCAAAAATTAGAAAAACAAGTCAGAATTGTTGGTAAAGCAATTAAGGTTTCAGATAATATGTCTGATAATTATTTCAGTAGTAGGCCTAGATCGAGTCAACTAGGAGCTTGGGTATCTAAACAAAGCTCTGTGGTTGATTTAAATGAAGATTTTAATGACAAAAAAGCAAAAGTGGAGAATAAATTTAAGGGAAAAGATGTTGAAAGACCTATCAATTGGGGAGGATATTGTATTATTCCTGAAAAAATTGAATTTTGGCAGGGAAGACCATCAAGATTGCATGATAGACTATTATATACAAAGCTGGACAATATATGGAAAAAAGAAAGGCTATCCCCTTAAGGAACAACCTCTTTTCAATAAAATTCTAGAAACTTATTCTTCTTTTTTACTTGTTTTTTTCTTAGTAGTAGTTTTTTTCTTTGGAGTTGTTTTTATTTTATCTTTTGTTTCTTGTACTTTTTCCACAAATTTTTCTGTATCTGTTTTTCTAACTCTGACTCTACCATAGGAACCAGCGAAACGTTTTCCTTTTTTTGTTTTTTTATCTCCTCTCCCCATAATTTAATTTTTATTATTTCAAGCAAAGATAGTAAATTAAAAATTATCTCTTTTTCTTATGAAATCTATCTCAATTTCTGAAGAGGATTTAATAGTGTTTCGCAACCAGTTTAACATGATATCTAATTTCTCTTCTTCCTTTATTCTCCAACTATCATCTTTTCTTCTCATTCGATTACTTAAGTTTTGACAACAAATTGCAGCGGCAACAGAGATGTTTAGACTTTCGGTAAATCCGTACATATTTATTCTCATCTTTTTATCAGCTAGTTGTAATGCTTTATCAGAAAGACCTGTAAGTTCTGTACCTAATAGGATAGCAATTTTATTGTTTTCTATATCTACTTCATCTAAACTGATATCCGGCTCGTGTGGTGTTGTTGCAATAATTTGATACCCTTCCTTTTGGAGTCTTTTTATACAATCAGAAGTGTTATTTTTTTTCTTATTATGTTGTATAACATTTAACCATTTACGAGATCCTAATGATACTGTTTTGTCAGAAACAAATTCATTTTTATTTTCAATAATATGGATATCTTGTAGTCCAAAACAATCTACAGACCGCATTGCTGCGCTAATATTTCTAGATTGGAATACATCTTCTAGTACTAGAGTGAGTTTCTTACTTCTATGTGCTAATTTTTTTTCAAATAACTTAATCCTTTCTTCTGTTACAAAAGATTTTAAATATTCTATTAATTCAATTTTTAGGATACTGTCCATTTATCATTTACCTTATTTCCTGATAGAAATTGAGAAATGTTCATTGCATTTTTTCCAGCAACTTGTAATTTTTCAATATAGATACTTCCTTTATTTAAATTAACCTTTAAATAGGTTTTCTGATCTGATTCTAAGGTTCCGGATACATTTGTTTCTGATGAATGTCTGCTTAATAGAAGTTTGACCCTCATTTCCTTACCTTCTTCATTTTTTAGAACAAACCAAGAAGAAGGGCAAATTGCTACATCTTTTAGAGTTTTATCTTTATTTAAAACAGGAGATAATCCTCTTATTAAATTATGTATTTCTACAGAATCTTTAGTCCAATCAATTTTAGTTAATTCCTTGGATAATTTAGATGCATTTTTAACTGCTAAATCTTGATTTTGTATTATTGGAGAAATAGTTTTATTTTCAATATTTTTAATACTAGAATACAAAAGTTTGGATCCTTTATTCATTAATATGTTGTGTAATTGTGCAGCAGTTGTATTTTTAGTTAAAACCACTTTCTCTTGTTGAATTATGTCTCCACAATCTATTTTTTCATCAATAAAAAATGTAGTTATACCTGTTTCTCTCTCTCCATTAATCAGAACTCTGTTTATAGGAGCTGCTCCTCTGTAATTTGGAAGTAGAGAGGTATGTAAATTTATAGTTCCCATCTTTGGTATAGTCCAGACTTCTTTGGGTAACATCCTAAAGGCAACTACAACAAAAAGGTCTGCTTCTAATGATCTTAATTCTGTAATAAAATTTTCATCTTTTAAAGATGATGGAGTTTTCACCTCAATATTTAATTCATTAGATTTTAGTTTTACATCTGTGGAAATTATTTTTTTTCCTCTTCCTTTTGGCTTGTCTGGAGCACTTACAACAGAGATTATATTTATTCCTTTTTCATGTAGAAAACTTAAGTTTTTAGCTGCAAATCCTGGTGTCCCGAAAAATACAATTCTCATATCCTATTAAAATTTTTACAAATATAATACTTGTTATACCTGAACTTTGTTTTTATAATAAATTTATTTTTATCTAAAATTAGAGTATTATTTTCTATCAAGTAATTTATTATTATTTCTACAAACATCACATTTTCCACATGCTTCTTGTTGTTCTTCACCGAAGTAGGAGAGGAGTATTTTTGTCCTACAATTTGTTTTTTGTCCAGAATAATTAAGTATAAAATTCATTCTTTGTATTTCAGAATTTCTTCTTTCCAGTAATTTCTCTTCAGATAAAACAAGATACTTGTTTTCAACTCTATTCTGAATGTATAAAATTTGTGTTCCTTGTTTTTTAGGAATATAATTTAATACTTCAAGTTTTTCAAGCCTCAATAGAGATTCTGATATTTTATTTTCAGTAGTTTTTAATCTAGCTGCAAGAATATTTTCATTAATATTTATTTCATTATCAAATAGTCCACTATAAGATCGTAATAATAATTTAATAATTGGAGTAAAAACTTTGTTTGAGGACTGGAAACGTATCAATTCTGTATGATTAATAGTAAAACAAATTCTTGATCTGTTATTCTGAATATTTGAAAGTTTTAAATAATTCTCTTTCTCTAGGTATTTCAATACATTATATGTTTTTAAACTATTTATTTTGTTTTTAGTACAGAATTCTAACAAATCAAAATCAAAACTTTCATCTTTTCCATTATGAATAGCCAACTGAAAATAATCTGCTAATTTTTGATAAGTGATTTTAATTTCATCAATTGTTGGGAAATGTAATTCTACTAAGTCTCTTAAATATTTAATATCGGTATTGTTGTATAATAAAACAGCATAAGCATTTTGTTCATCTCTTCCAGCTCTTCCGGTTTCCTGAAAATAAGATTCAATGGTCGAGGGTATATGATAATGAATAACTAATCTTACATCAGGTTTATCAATTCCCATTCCAAATGCGTTTGTGGCTACTATAACTCTAGTATCTGATTTTTTCCAACTATCTTGCCTTCTATTCCTTTCGGATATTTTTATTCCAGCATGATAATAATTAGAGCTTATTTTGTTATCCGTTAATATTTTACTGATTTCTTCACTATCCTTTCTGCTTTTCACATATACAATTGCACTTCCTTTTACTTTGTTGAGGATATTTATTAATTTATTTTTCTTGTCCTGCTCTTTTATTACTAGGTAAGATAGGTTTTTTCTAGTAAATGAGGACTGGATTAAGTTCTTGATTTTAAATTGTAAATTTTCTTGAATATCCTTAGATACTATTGGTGTAGCAGTCGCAGTTAGAGCTAAAATCGGTGTGTTGGGAAAGATGTTTCTTATTTCAGAGATATTTCTATAAGAAGGGCGAAAATCGTGTCCCCATTCAGAAATGCAATGTGCTTCATCAACTGCAATTAAATTTATATTCATTTCAGAAATCTTGTTTAAGACTAACTCATTCTGAAGACGTTCTGGGGATAAATATAGAAATTTATAATTTCCGAAAATACAATTAGTTAATGCTATATCTAATTCTCTATAATTTAATTCAGAAGTTATTGCAACTGCTTTTATTTTCTTTTTCTTTATATTTTCTACCTGATCTTTCATTAAGGAAATAAGTGGAGAGACTACTATACAAACACCATCTTTTATTAATGCTGGAACTTGGTAGCATATTGATTTTCCTCCTCCTGTAGGCAGTAATGCAAGAGTATCCTTCTGTTCTAGAACTGCATTAATAATTTCCTCTTGATTAACACGAAAACTTGGGAAGTTCCAATATTTCTTTAATATTTCTATTGATGATAGCATAAATACGAAAATAAAAAAAAGCCCTCATAAAAGAGGGCTTTTTATATAAAATTATATCTTTTCGTTATTCTATAATTACTTTTCTTTTTATAAAAGTATCATTTGCTTTGATATTCATAATATAAATCCCCTTTTTTAAGTCACTTACATTTAAGTTAGTTTGCATAGAATTTACAATTTCAGATCTAACCTTTTGTCCTGAAATATTATAAAGTTCAACAGAATTTATTACAAAGTTACTATTTGTTATAGTAATATTCTTTTTTGTAGGGTTAGGGTACATGTTTGTCGAATGATCTATTACATTATGAACAGATAAAGCATTTCCTAAGTTTAAGGCAACGTATATTCTAGGATTTAAATAACCTTGAATTGTGTCTATATAAGTTCTTCCTTTAGCAGCTGACATATCAGGGTTTCCTAGGATAGAGTTAGCTGCACCATATCCAGCAGGTGCTTGATTTACCGCTTGAAACATTAAATCATACATGTTATTATCCCACCAATCCCAAGGTGCTCCTTGTTCTTCTTCCAATTCTCCAAATGCATTTGGAGTTGTAGATGGAGCAGGTGTTTTAAATACATATAACCCTTCATAACCACTATTATCATTAGATGCAGTAGTAGTATATACGTCGGTAAAGCCTGCGTTTATAAAGATATCATTATTTCCATACTGATTGGAATAATGTTGTACGGTTCTACTACCCATAACTTCTACAACAAAGTCACCTGTAGTTGGAACTATGACGTCACCTGTGTCAATTGGAGCATATTGATCATTTTCACAATGAAAAGAAACAATAGGGACATCTCCTGCTTCTAACCATGAAATATCAGCTAGAGCTCCTCCAAGATTAAATACCATATTTATATCATTAGAGTATTGAGGATGATTTGGGATGTTAAGAGGCATTGTAGAATCAACTTGAAATCCAAGAATATTACCAGAGGTATCTAAAATAGGAATCATATTGCCTAGAGTATCGTATAAGGGTGCATATGTTAAATCAGTACCATCAATATTCCCAAAAAAGTATGGAACTACATATGGAGCCGGCATTGATGGGTTTGAAAAGTCTATAAATTTAGGTAAATTTAGTTCAACCCCAGCATTATCTAATGTTGCATATCCCAAGGAGATATAAGCTCCTGTACCCTGACCTCCTAACACAATTTTATTAGGGTCAATTCCATAAGGATTTCCGTTGTCTTCTGTCATTCTCATATATCTAACCATAGCTTTTGCATCTTGAATTCCTCTATAAGCAGCTTGTAATAAAGTTGATGTTCTAACATTTTGATCTGTAGAAACTGGGTTCCATCCTAATCTATTACCCATTGCAATAGCTACATATCCTTTTTTAGCCCATCTAGTACATTGTTCTACGATTGAAGAATCTTTTATGGATCCAGTAGGTTGACCATTCGCAACCGGAGGAAGAAAAGATCCTGTATGTGATACAATAATAACTGGTCTATTTGTTAAAGTATCGCCAGCTGGTTGGTAGATGTCACATAAAATTGGCATTAGCGCTGGACTTAAACCTATTAGCAGAGGCTCTATACTAACATTCTGTGCAAACACAACACTGTCCGTTAGTTCTATATCTGTAAAAACTTCATCCAGATATCGGTCTTGTGAATTAGCAGTTAATCCTAAAAGTAAGATAGAAACTGCCAGTAAATTTTGTAGATTTTTTTTCATAATACTTAGTTTTTATTTATTTTACAATAATAGTGAATTTATTTCAATTCAAAAAGTAGAGATATGTAATTCATTCTTCCAATATAAGGTCCTCCATATACTTCAAAATGTAGATTATTAAGTAAGTTAGAACTACCTAGTTTAAGAGTTGTATTAAATTCAGGTATTTTTTTACTTATTTGAATGTCTACAATATCATAAGTTGGAACCTGTCCTGTAAATTGAGGAGACCCTTCATAAGTAAATCCTTCTACCCATTTATAATTTATATTAAAAGCAAAATTTCTAAGAATCATATGATTTGAACTGAAATTTATATCTCTACCAGCAAATCCTATATTAAATTTGTGTTCAGGTGTATTATATGCTGGTATGATAGGATCTTCTGTTCCTTTTTCATTTAGTTTATTCCAACTATAATTTCCATTAAAAGTAAATTGAGTAGAAATATAATAGTTTAAACCAATAGAAGCTCCTTGGGTTGTGACTATATTCTCAGCATTTGCAGCCATACGGTAAGCTTGTATAGAAGGAGAAGATATATCATACCCTCCACCTGAAGTGTCAGCTTGATATTTAACTCCAACTTTATATCCTATAAAATCAGTATATTTAGAATAGTAATAATTAGCATCAATATAAACTTTATCAAAAAGAGTTGTTCTATATCCAATTTCGGTAGATTTTGCTTTCTCTGGTCTTATTGGATCTACACTAAAGAACTTTAAACTATCTTGACTTCTATCTTCTAATCTAGGTAGGTAATAATTAATTAATGACTGTACAGTAACTAAGTTTTCCCCATAATCTACGCCATGTCCATTTAGATTTCCAATTAAAATTGCTCTTCCAACATTGTAAAATAAATATTGATCGGATAGTGTAGGGTTTCTTATTGCAGACGAAAAGGAGAAACGAATAATATCTGTTTCACTAGATTTATAGACTAAGGATGCTGCTGGTGAAAAGTTAAAATCAAAATTCTCATTT
This sequence comes from Flavobacteriales bacterium, assembly GCA_002697625.1. Lineage (GTDB taxonomy): Bacteria > Bacteroidota > Bacteroidia > Flavobacteriales > BACL11. The sequence continues at coordinate 3,199 of NZWX01000050.1, read as the reverse complement.
TTATCCATTCGGAATGTTCCATTTACTTTTAATTTTTCTAGAAATAAATCTTTCTCAAAACCAGAGTAAATACCATATTCTGTATTAGAAATTTTTGAAGTGGTATCCATAAAAATAGACCCTTTTGAGTCAGGTGAATACAGACGGAAGTTTGCTCCAATCTTTATATCAGCAAATTTAGGATGTAATTGGTATTCCGTATGAAAATGATTTAATGCAGATTTATCATAAAAACCTGTACCTCCTTCAATAGGAGTTTTTGAAGTAATAACATTAAGTGCACTTGTAAATTCTTCAGTTCCAGGGATTAACCTATTTGTTTCTATATCTGTTTGAGACCTTGTTAATTCATGGAGTGCAATTATTTCCTCTGTATTTGAATTTAACACAGAATCACTTAAACTCATCCATTCAATAAGTTCAATTGTGTCTCCATTAAATGTATGCACACCTACCCAAATCCCAAATTCATTAAAATAACCATCAGACTCATACTCACTCCATCCCAAATTTTCCAATGAAAAATTATTTTTCCAGTTGTTTTTGTAGGAACTATACCAGTTTTGATTGGAAATTAGATTATGCTCTTGTAATTTTATTGCGGTAAAAACAGCGTCATAACTATTTCCAGCGTCTTCTTGTGAGCGATAAGCGCGAACAAAAAACTGATCTTCTTTCTTTACTTCCATGATGTTTTGGAAAAACTGAATATTTTTCAGACTAAATCGGTTATCTCCCTGATATACTGTAGTTCCTGTCCCATAATTGAATTTGTACATCATTTCAATTTCAGGTTTTATATTATAATGTAATGATGATGAAAATTTTAAATTATTAGTATTATAATCTACAATATCTTTTTCCATATATCCTGTTCGGTGAAACACTCCTAATCCCCCAAAATCTTTATATTGATCAGGTTTAAGATTTCTTAGATCATTGTAATCTCCATCAGTATCTTCATCTCCATATCTATTTACTGCGTCATAACCTCCAGGATTATTGATATGTGCTTCTGTTCCATCAACTTGTGCCATATTATCTGCCTCCCAATCATGAGCTTTCATGTACGAAAAATTAATTTTATAGGCAAAAATATCTTCTCCTTGTTGATTCTGAAATTTTTCTGCTAACCTGAAAGAATTTTCAAATAAATTTCTACTGCCAAATTTTGATTGAAAACTTAATCCAGTATGAACAAAAGGATTTTTAGTATCCATCTTTATTACACCATTAAAGGCATTAGGACCAAAATAAGCGGAACTAGCTCCTTGTATAATTTCTACTTTTAGTATGTCTAACTCCGAAGCACCTAAGAAATTTCCTAACGAGAAATTCATTCCTGGTGCTTGGTTGTCAACTCCATCAATTATTTGTAAAGAACGAACTGGAGAGGTGCTATTAAACCCTCTCGTGTTGATAATCTTAAAGCCTAAACTTGCTGCAGAAATATCTACACCTTTTAAAGCTCCTAATCCATCATAAAAATTTGCAGAAGGAGTTTCCTTAATAGCTAAAATATCTAAGGATTCTACGGTAAGAGGACTTTCTTTTTGTTTTTCTGTAAGTCTAGAGTCTACTATCTTAACTTCTTTTAATATTTTATTATTTGATTTTAAATAGATATCATAAAACCCTTTTTTGTTAATCCACTCTTCTTCTTTTATTGTAATAATTTGAGTAGAATACCCCATATAACTTACAGTAAGTTTAATGGGAAAAGTTTTAGTAGGAATATTTATTTCATAGTGTCCATCAAAATCAGTCGTTACTCCAACATTTTGTAATTTCCACACAACATTTGCTCCTATAAGATTTTCTTTGGTTAATTTGTCCGAAATTTTACCCTTAATCACTATTTGAGATAAACAAATTTGAGAAATAAGTAAAGAAAAAAGGAGTAAAACTCTATTCATATAAATAATTTCTATTAATTCGCAAGATAATATTTTATGGGTAAATATATATTACATAATCAAGATTTGTTGAGAAAGGAGGAATTCTCTCTTAAGATGGATAATAGGTCTTTTTTATATGCTGATGGTTTTTTTGAGACAATTAAAGTGATCAATTTTAAATGTTTTAATTTCACTCATCATTTTAAAAGAATTGAAAATTCATGTAATTTATTTAAGTTTAATTTTAATATTTCTGAATCTGTTTTAAAGACTTTGCTAGATAAATTAGCGAAGGAAAATAATGTTATCGGAGGGAGGATAAGAGTGGTTTTCTTTAGAGATTCTGGAGGAAAGTACTTACCTTTAGATAATTCCTCAAGTTTTGTTGCAGAAATAGAATCTGGTGAAAATTATTTTTCTTTTAATAAAAATGGATTAGAAATTGGATTGTATAAACAAATCAAAAAGGGAATAAATCCACTTTCTAATTGTAAGTCTACATCTGCAACTATTTCAGTATTTGCTTCCATTTATGCAAAAGAAAATAATTGGGATGATTGTTTCATTGTCAATTCTGATAATAATATTATACAGAGTTCTAACTCTAATTTGTTTGTAGTTTTAGACAATCAATTATACACCCCTCCTACAAAAGATGCTTGTGTAGATGGAACAATGAGAAATTTTATAATTCAGAATTTTGATGTACAAGAAAGATCTATCACAGAAAAGGAATTATTAGATGTGGATGAATTATTTCTAACTAATGCGATACAAGGAGTTAGGTGGGTGGGAAAATTTATGCAAAAAAAATACCAATCTCACAACATTGCAAGATTGGTATTTGATAAATTGAATTCTGAGACTTATTTACAGTCATAATATATTCTAAAGTCATTAACTCCACTACTGTCAGTGTCATATTCTTGAGAATAATCCTGGTTTTCTGTAAGTTCATCATCACAATATTCTTTATTAAGTAATTGTATTGAGTCTGTAGAGTTCCAATACTGATCCCATGAATCGAATCCTTGCAAAACTGCTGCTAACTCATATATTGGAGATACATTTTCATTATTAATGTATTCATACTTTATTTCACAATCTTGACATTTTTCACACGAAGTGAAAGTAAATACAGTAACTACTGCAAGTAATAAAAGTTTTGTTTTCATTTTTTTTTTTTTAGTTATAATGCAAATATATAATATTAATAGAGAATTTTATACAAATATTTCAATTATTTTCATAGCAATTTATTAACATTTGATGGAAACGATGAATCGTATCTTCATACTTTG
>NZWX01000049.1 GCA_002697625.1 Flavobacteriales bacterium | reverse complement strand
TTTTATGTGACCCAATGTTAGCTAGTGGATTATCTATGATTCTTGCAATGAAAGCTTTATTATCACAAGGAAAACCAAAACACATTCATATAGTTGCTATAATTGCTTCTAGTGAAGGGATAAATTATGTAAAAGAAAATGTCCCTACACAAAACTGCACTTTATGGATTGGATCAGAAGATGGAGAAATGACCTCTCAATCTTATATAGTGCCTGGACTAGGGGATGCGGGAGACCTATCTTTTGGAAAAAAGGTATAAAGAATCTTAGAAAATATTAAACTTTCTGTTCTTTGTATTTATTTTTTATCGATTTTAGCAAACTATTATGTATCTCTCTCGTTTAGAGTTATAAAGTCAACTATGTCAACACTTCTAAAAATATTAACAGTAATTTCATTAAGCGGATTAAAGTTTATGATAGCCATACCTCTTTCAGTTCTTCAATATGATTTTAATTTCTATCAGACCTTACTATTTTCATTATCAGGAGGGATAATTGGAGTATTTATATTCTCTATGATAAGTGAGAAAATAAATATACTATTTCCTAAAAGGAAAAAAATAAAGAGAAAAAGGAAAAGAAGTTTTAAAGAAATTATTACTATAAAAGCAGTAAAAAAATATGGTGTATACGGAATCGCTGCAATCACTCCTATCCTATTATCTATACCAATAGGAACAATAATTGCTTTACGATTATTCCCAGAAAAAAGAAAAACAGTTCCAGTGATAATGAGTTCAGTTGTTATCTGGGCTGTTATACTCTCAGTAGTTTTAACTTCTTGTAGTTAAATGAAGAAACACATCTTTTTTGATTTAGACCGGACCCTTTGGGATTTTGAAAGTAACTCTCATGAAACACTTTTAGAAATTTGTGAAAAATATGATTTAAAGAATCTTGGTATTTTAAACTATATACAGTTTATAAAAGAATATAAAATCATAAATAAGAAACTATGGAACTTATATAGGTTAGATAAAATCTCTCAAAAAGATTTAAGAAGAGAACGATTTCAACAGACTCTAGAATTATATAACATTAAGAACTCAAATCTATCTGAGAAGATAGGTGAAGACTACATAGAGATATGTCCTAGGAAAACAAAGTTATATCCTTATACTTTTGAAGTCTTGGATTATTTGAAATCCAAATACCAATTACATATCATTACAAATGGATTTCATAAAACTCAACATATAAAACTAGATTTCTCTAGATTAAAACTCTATTTCAACCAGATAATTACCTCTGAGGAGATTGGAGTAAAAAAACCAAATCCTCAAATTTTTAAACATGCACTTTTACAAGCAAAAACTATTGAAACAGAAAGCATATATATTGGCGATGACTTGATTGTGGATATTGTAGGTTGTCAAAACGCTGGAATAGATGGAGTTTACTTTAACCCTCTAAAAGAAAAACACACGGAAAGTCCTAAATTTGAGATTAGTTGTTTGTCTGAATTAAAGGAGTTATTTTAAACCCTCCTTTCTGAATGTCCTTCCAAAAATCAGGGTAAGATTTTTTTACTACTTCAATATTATTGATTTGTAATTCTCCGAATCTTAAACAAAGAGGAGCAAAGCTCATAGCCATTCTATGATCCTTGTGACTGTGAATAATTTTAATTGAATCTAATTTTAGAATCTCCTCCTCCACTGCTTTTATTCTGTCAGTTTCCTTATCTTTTAAAGTAATAACTCCTGTAAATTTAGAACTTTTAGCCAATCCAAAAAGAGTACATTTTATTGGTTGATAGAGATCTGGAGTACCTAATAAGTCAATATATTCAGGGTTTTCATAACTCTTCTTTTTTACTAAATGTAAGGTTTCGTTTACAAAGTATGAATGAACTCCTAATTGCTCATACAAATCCATTAGGTTTTTATCTCCCTGAATAGAATTTTCAGAAAGCCCCTTAAGTTTAATGTCACATTTTTTAGATAGAGAAGCTATTTCGAACCAAAAAGAAGCTGCAGACCAGTCTGATTCTACTATATAATCTTTTGCTTTATATTTTTGTTGGTTAACCTGAATTGTATTTTGAGTCCAAGAGTAGGAAATACCAAACTCTTCCATTAGCCTCAAGGTCATTTCAACGTAGGGTTTAGATACTAATTCCCCTACAATAGATAGATTTATCCCGTTTTTCAAAGTAGGAGCAATTAATAATAATGCACTAATAAATTGAGAACTAATACCTCCTTCAATTTGTATATTACCTCCTGATATATTTTTTCCTTTAATTCTTAAAGGAGGAAAATTTACTTGATTGACATATTCAATATCTGAACCAAGTTGTAAGAGGGATTCTACTAAATCCTTTATTGGTCTTTCTTGCATTCTTTTAGAACCAGTTAGTATAAATTCCTCTCCTTCTTTATTAGCAAGAAATGCAGTTAAAAAACGAAAGGAAGTTCCTGCAGCACCAACATCTATTGTGTCAACAGTGGAATTTAGTGCATTTTTTAAGGAAAGTGTGTCCTCTGAATTGGATAAGTTATGAATCTGAAATGATGTGTCGCAAAGATGTTGTATGATCAGCAATCGATTAGAAATACTTTTAGAAGAAGGTAAAGTAAGTTCGCAAATGACTTCTTTAGTAGGGTGTGAAACTTTATAATTCATCTATTGAAAATAAATGATCAATAGACCCATCTCCTAATTTATTTAGTAGTGAAAAATTAATTTTTCCTTCTTTATTCTTTTTATCATTTGCTAAATTGGATAAAATATCTGATTTTTTAGGTGTAAAAGGTAAAGAGAAGTTCGATAAAATAAAATTCTTTATCTCTTGTTTTATCTCTTCTGAAATTGATGATAATTCGACCTCTAGAATCATGCCTATAAAAACTGCTTCTCCATGTAAAATAGGGGTTCCCTTTTCTAAATAATAACTTTCAATAGCATGACCATAAGTGTGTCCAAAATTGAGTTTTTTTCTTTCATCTTTTTCTAAAGGATCAGATAACACAATATTGTTTTTTATCTCTACAGAAGTGGCAATTATCTCTTCCAAAACGAGATTTTCAAATGGGACTGAGTTAATCTTATTCCACAAATCTTTATCTGCAATAAGTGCATATTTCACTACCTCTGCAAATCCAGATTTTAATTCATTCTCAGGAAGTGTTTGTAGAAATTCAGGGTTGATCATCACAGATTTAGGATTATTGAACACTCCAATCTGATTTTTCAAATCTTTAAAATCAAGACCTACTTTACCTCCAACAGAAGCATCGACCATAGCCAATAAAGTAGTTGGAATCTGAATAAAATCAATCCCTCTCTTATAAGTGCTTGCACAGAATCCACCTATATCTCCAATTACTCCACCTCCTAAATTTATCAGTAATGAATTTCGATCGAATTGGTTTTGTGTAAGTTTTTCCCAGATTATAATACAAGTTGAAATGTTTTTATTTTCCTCCCCTGAAGGAATTTCAATAATTAGTGAATTTTCAATTTTAGGGAGTTTATCCAAACAATCTCTTTTAATATTTTCATCTAATAAAATTGCAATTTTAGAGTAAGAAGAAACCTCTAATTTTGAAAGAGAATTATTTCCCATCCAAATGCTATAATCATTTGACTTTATTTCTTTCACTCTGTTAATTCTTGATTTTTATTTTTAATTGTAATGACCCCTAATGATAAAACTACAGCAACTAGAACATCTGCAATTGGTGGTACTTCAGGCCAAACAAAATTCCAAATACATACTAAAACTAACCACCCAAACCACAAAAAGTCAAAATCTTTAATCTTCATTCTATAAATATAATATACTAGCAAACTTACAAAGAGTCCCCAAAACATTCCTCCCAAAATATCAAAAGGATAATGAACTCCTAAATAAACCCTACTGAAACCAATCAGTACTGCCCAAGAAAATAGCCAAAAAAATGATTTCTTACTTCTTAAAAGTAAGACTACAAAAAAAACAATAGAAAAACTATTGGATGCATGTGAAGAAATAAAACCAAAAGGCCCTCCACATTCATCTACAATCCGTACTCCCTCCAAAAAATGACAAGGTCTTGCTCTTTCAAAAACTTCTTTAAAAAGATGTACACTTCCAAAATCTGCAAGAAAAACAAGTAATCCTAAGGAGAGTAAAATTTTAGTAAAACTCTCCGGAAATTTTTTGTAGATTTTGTATAAAATAAAAATATAGAGTGGAATCCACAACCATTTTGAGGAGATAAGAATCATTAACGGATCTATTTGTTCCCATCCTGTTGAGTTTATGAGTCTGAAAAGATATTCATCTGTATTCTGCAGTTTTTCCATTACTCATTTAATTTTTTCCAGATTAAGTCTTTNAGTTCTGTGCAGTCCNTGTTGNNCNACNGAAGAAATNAANANNGAAGGNANNTCNGNNGGTANTTCTTTGGNNATTTCCTCTTTCNGAGTTCTTCATCNAACATATCAGATTTNNNAANTGCTAANATNCTGTCTTTNTCNAATAATTCNGGGTTNTATTTTTNNANTTCTNCNANAAGAATNTNATATTCNTTANTNATATNATNNGCATCTGCAGGAACCATAAAAAGTAAAGTNGAATTTCGTTCAATATGNCGTAAAAATCTNAATCCTAATCCTTTTCCTTCAGCAGCTCCTTCAATAATNCCTGGAATATCTGCCATTATAAAAGATTTATCTCCCCTATAAGAAACAATACCTAAATTAGGAACTAAAGTTGTAAATGGATAATTTGCAATCTCTGGTTTTGCTGCAGAAACTACCGATAATAATGTTGATTTTCCTGCATTTGGAAATCCAACTAAACCTACATCAGCCAATACTTTCAACTCTANAATAAACCANCCTTCGACNANNTCNCCACCAGGNTGTGCATATCTTGGTGATTGATTAGTAGGTGATTTAAAATGAGAATTTCCTCTACCTCCCATACCTCCGTTAACCATTACAAATTCTTCTCCATCTTCTGTAATTTCACATAGCTGTTCTCCGGTTTCCGCATCTCTAGCAACAGTTCCTAAAGGAACTTCAATTATTCTGCTTTCTCCATCTTTTCCGTGTTTATGATTTCCACTTCCACCACCACCATGTTCCGCAAAAATATGTTTCTTGTACCTTAAATGAAGTAAAGTCCACATTTGCTGATTACCNCTAAGAATTATATCTCCTCCTTTTCCTCCGTCACCTCCATCAGGACCACCNTTTGCGGTAGTTTTATCCCTCATAAAATGAGCAGAACCAGNNCCTCCTTTTCCAGANCGGCAAAAGATTTTTACATAATCAACAAAATTGGAATTTTTNACCCTCATTTACAATGTNTCAATTACTGCATTTAATTTACTTGCTATTTCCTCAACACTACCAATNCCTTTTATNTCAGTTAGTTTNTTCTGAGTAGAGTAATATTCTTTTAAAGGAGCNGTTTTGTTGTTGTACTCGTTAATTCTGTTTGCAATAATTTCTTTATTCTGATCATCTGCTCTTCCAGAATTTTTTCCTCTTTCCAATAACCTTCTTATTAATTCTTCATCTTCCACCTTTAAAGATAACATTGCTGAAATNGNAGTTTCTTTTCCTTTCAATAAATTATCTAATGATTCTGCCTGAGCAGTAGTTCTTGGAAAACCATCAAAAATAAATCCGTTTGCATCCGGATTATTATCTAATTTAGAAGAAATCATACCAATAACAACCTCATCTGGNACTAAATCCCCTCTATCCATAAGTGTTTTTGCTTCTAGTCCTAAAGCGGTTCCTTCTGCAATCTCACCTCTTAAAATATCTCCTGTAGATAGATGAACTAAATTATATTTATCAATTAATAAGTTAGATTGTGTCCCTTTTCCGGCACCCGGAGGCCCGAATAATACTAAGTTTAACATAGTGGTTTTTAATTAGTTTTTAGTTTATAAATATGNGGCAAATTACGGCCAATTTCNTCATAATCTAGNCCATATCCTACAACAAATTTGTNAGGTATTTTTTTACCAATAAAATCTATAGGNATTTCCTTTGTATAAGCTTCTGGTTTATACAACAAAGTGGCTATTTTTAAGGATTGAACCCCTTGTTCGTTAAAGAGTTCTACTATTTTTTCTAATGTGTTACCTGTATCTACAATATCTTCTAATATTATGATATTTCTTCCTTTTATATTNTGGCTTAATCCTATTATCTCCTCCACTTTNCCAGTTGTTTGTGTNCCCTCATAAGAAGANAGTTTAATAAATGAAATCTCAGAATTTGAAAGAGTTATTTTTCTNATNACNTCTGAAGCAAAAAGAAACGAACCGTTTAAAACTNCAATAAATAAAGGGTTTTTAATTNCAGTATTATTTATGTTTACCGCAATGTCATTTACTATTTTTTCTATTTCTATATCTGAAATAAAAAGTTCAAAAGTTTTNTTATGTAATATTATTTCTTTCATTTCTTCCAAGTAGAAGAAGAAACTTCTACTTCAATTTTTTCTTTTGGTNTAATTTTTACCGANTTNTAATTCGTTCCGTNTTTTTCGTTAAATGGTCTGTGNNCATTATCGCAAAANGGAAGTACTTTACTCAANCCNCAAGAGCAAATACTATACTTCTTATCCTTTTCTAATACNATTGTCTTCATTTAATTATTACACCAAACTTTTCTTAAAATTAATTGATCNTNTGTNGCATTNTCTTTTCTTTCTAATTCTAATANNGGATAATAATTTCCAATNTTTAAAANNANNTCTTTTTCAGAAAATTTCTTTTTGATGGTAAATGTAACCTCATCNTTACACGATTTTAAAATATCCGATAATTTTCCTTCTATTTCCTTNCCATTTACTTTTGTTATCTCATCCTCTGGAGCAATTCCATTTCTATCTGTTTCAGAATTTGGCTCTACTTTTTTAATGATGACTTTCTCATTTTCTTTNACAGCNANAAANCCAAAATANTGNGCAGANANATTNGNATTNTTCTTCTCTTTNANNTNNANTCCAANNNNTTCNAANGCAGATTTTAATGTAGNAATNTAATCNTCTNTTCCATAAATATGGTNTTCAAATATTTCTGCAACTTTCAACCCTCCAAACTTAACACAACTATTTCTGAAATCATCTTCCGAATAGCCTTTCCCTTTTAAAGCAAACTCATCATANAGCTCTTTCATTACCGAATGAAGACTNTCTTTACCATCTGTATTTCGGATNATTTCNANATCNANCATNANCATACAAAGTGCTGCATCCGGATAAATGGATGTTTTCCTATNNGGNGCNCCTAATTTATAACCATCTAGCCAATTATCAAAACCACTATCAGCTACCGACANATTATATCTTCCATAGTTGGTGAGATGTCTTTCTAAATTCTGATTTTGAGTTTTAACAAATTCTTCCCAGTTAAAAACACCAGAATTATACAACATCAAATCTCCCATATAAGTAGTAACACCTTCCGCCACAAATCCAGTTCTAAAATAATTTTCTTTAGTATAATCATAAGGATACATCTCTACTGGGCGAATTGNTTTTATATTCCAAGTATGGTATAATTCGTGAGAACAAACCCCCAATAAATCTTCATATCTTTTGTCCATTATNTNCNTTCCAGGTCCTAAAAGTAAAACTGTGTTTTTAGTATGTTCTACTCCATGATAACTTCTGTATGGTGTGATTTGAAATANAAAATGATATTCATCTACCGGNAANCCTCCAAAATNTTTTATCTGACTTTTGGTAAAAGATGTAAAATCGTTTTTTAATTTCTCCCAATCTGGCTTACACGGTCCTTGAAACCACAAATGGAAAGGAATTCCATCTACTTCATAAATATCGTGTTGTAAACTATCTGAACAAATTATCGGNGATTCAGCAAGTAAATCATACCCTTTCACCTTCAAAANATTTCCATTTTGTTCCATNGANGAAGCNATNTNNTANTTNTCAGGNANNTCNANATNTAAGAGTGTATTCTTCCTCCATTCTATCTACAATNTAAAACATACAATGCACAGGATTTAAATAGAGTTGATNCTCATCCAGATAACAAGCCCCTGCATCTAACTGATTAGCATAAAAATTATAGAGAATTGTNAACTCCTCNACACCTTCNGTATTTACTTCCCATAAATCTTTAGTNATNTTTTTAAATGGAATTTCATTATTATTTTCATCAAAAGCAGACCACTTTTGTATGTTTTGAGAAAAATTTGCAAGCTCGTATCTNCCAGGTCTCCATGCAGAAAGTTGAAATNNCATTTTTTCTGCACCATTTGTATTGGTAGTTANNTCAAAATCAACATAATGTCTATGAGGATTATTGTAGGAAATATTATAATNTATCATTAATAAGAATTAAGNTGCAAAGATATAATTTTATAGTCAAAAATTTCAANTATATATAACACTTCATTTTTACTATATTTGCATNAAACNANAAAGTGTTGATTAAGAAAGANGANATAAAATATGATTGTAGTTATTTTNAAGNCCGGGAAAAAAGTTGTATNAAAAATATCTCAGTAANAGATGTTTTGAGTAATATTGCAGTCTTAAATAAAAACTTAAATAAATAAAAAATGAACTTTGATGTTATTGTATTAGGTAGTGGTCCTGGAGG